>CANKKB010000091.1 GCA_947482555.1 Burkholderiaceae bacterium
AGTATTTAAAAACCATTCAAGAAGTGGCTTTTATTTTTGCTTTAATTTTAAGCAGCAGCGCCGCCCAAACCGAGTCCAAACGTCTAGGAAAGGGCTGACTAAACAATTTTTTGCCGAAAATTGCAAAGGAAATGAAATGAATACCAGCAGCGCAGAATTCTTGGCCTCGAAGGCTAATACCCCCACTGTTTCTCAAAATACTGGCCCCGAAATGATTGGCGCCGAAATGCTCGTGCATGCTTTGCATGCTGAGGGTGTTGAGTATGTTTGGGGTTACCCAGGTGGTGCAGTACTTTTTATTTACGATGAAATCTTCAAACAAGATAAATTCGAACACATTTTAGTTCGCCATGAGCAGGCAGCAGTGCATGCTGCCGATGGTTATGCGCGGGCCACCGGGAAGGTTGGCGTTGCTCTAGTTACTTCAGGTCCTGGGGTTACCAATGCGGTAACGGGTATTGCTACTGCGTATACTGATTCCATTCCCATGGTGATCATTTCTGGCAACGTCCCAACGTACGCTATTGGTGAAGATGCTTTTCAAGAGGCGGATACCGTTGGTATTACGCGCCCAATCGTGAAGCATAATTTTTTGGTCAAGGACGTAAAAGATCTAGCCTTAACCCTAAAAAAAGCGTTTCATATCGCCCAAACTGGGCGGCCTGGTCCTGTTTTAGTTGATATTCCGAAAGACGTATCCGCAGCCAAGGCGCCTTTCTACTATCCTGCCGAGTTAACAATGCGCTCCTACAATCCTGTAGTTAAAGGGCATAGTGGGCAAATTCGGAAAGCAGTAGCCTTACTGCAGCAAGCTGAACGCCCGTATATTTATACCGGTGGCGGCATTATTTTGGGCAACGCCGCACCCGAGCTAAAAGCCTTTGCTGATTTATTGGGTTACCCCGTCACCAATACGTTGATGGGTTTAGGCGGCTTTCCTGGTACTAGTCCACAATTTTTGGGTATGTTGGGCATGCATGGAACGTATGAAGCAAATATGGCCATGCAGCACAGCGATGTCTTAATCGCCATTGGCGCGCGCTTTGACGATCGCGTTATTGGTAATCCAACCCATTTTGCTAGTCATCCGCGCAAAATTATTCATATTGACATTGATCCATCAGTCATTTCGAAACGGGTTAAGGTTGACGTCCCTATTGTTGGCGATCTCAAGGAAGTATTGTTAGAGATGACCGCCCAACTACGTGCGGCTGGGCCATTAAAAAATGATGCGAAGTTAGCTGCCTGGTGGCAACAGATTAATGAGTGGCGCAAGAAAGATTGCCTCAAATACGATCGTGACTCGCAAATTGTTAAGCCGCAATATGTCGTTGAGAAGTTATTCGAGTTGACTGGCGGCGATGCCTTTATTTGCTCAGACGTTGGCCAGCATCAAATGTGGGCTGCGCAGTTTTATAAATTTGATCAACCACGACGCTGGATTAATTCTGGTGGCCTCGGTACGATGGGGGTTGGTTTGCCTTATGCGATGGGCATTAAAAAAGCCTTTCCTGATAAAGATGTCTTCACTATTACGGGTGAAGGTTCAATTCAAATGTGCATTCAAGAATTGTCGACCTGCAAGCAATACAACACGCCCGTCAAAATCGTTTCTCTAAATAATCGCTATTTAGGAATGGTACGGCAGTGGCAAGAGCTGACTTACAACCGCCGTTATTCCAGTTCTTATATGGATTCGTTACCAGATTTTGTAAAGTTGGCGGAAGCTTTTGGTCACGTAGGTATGTTGATTGAAAAGAAAGCGGATGTTGAGCCCGCTTTGAAAGAGGCGATTCGGCTTAAAGATCGCACAGTCTTTATGGATTTTCAAACCGATCCAGAAGAAAACGTCTGGCCGATGGTTCAATCGGGCAAAGGCATCACTGAAATGCTGTTGGGTAGCGAGGAGCTGTAATGCGCCACATTATTTCAGTTTTACTCGAGAATGAACCCGGCGCTTTATCGCGTGTAGTAGGTTTATTTTCGGCGCGCGGGTACAACATTGAAACTCTCAGTGTTGCGCCAACTGAAGACCCTTCTTTATCACGCATGACTATCGTTACCATTGGTTCGGATGACGTTATTGAGCAAATTACCAAACACTTGAATCGTCTGGTTGAGGTTGTCAAGGTATTTGATTTAACGGAAGGCCCGCATATTGAGCGTGAATTAATGATGATCAAAGTGCGGGCAGTTGGCAAAGAGCGCGAAGAGCTAAAACGTACCGCCGATATTTTTCGTGGGCGCATTATTGATGTGACCGATAAATCCTACACCATCGAACTAACCGGCGATAGCTACAAGTTAGATGCGTTTATTGATTCGATCGACCGAGTTTCTATTTTAGAAACCGTCCGGTCTGGCGCAACTGGCATTGGGCGGGGCGAACGTATTCTTAAAGTGTAATTAGCAGTTAATTTTGTAATAGCGATAACTTATATCAACAAGAAGGAAATAGCATGAGAGTGTTTTACGATAAAGATGCAGATCTATCCTTAATTAAAGGAAAAAATGTGACCATCATTGGTTATGGTTCACAGGGGCATGCACATGCCTTAAATTTAAAAGATTCTGGTGTCAACGTTACGGTTGGTTTGCGTAAACATGGTGCTTCATGGAAAAAAGCTGAACAAGCCGGTTTAGTGGTGAAAGAAGTTGCCGATGCCGTTAAGGATGCCGATGTGGTGATGATGTTATTGCCCGATGAAGATATAGGTGCAGTTTATAAAACCGAAGTACATAACAATATTAAGCAGGGTGCCGCCTTAGCATTTGCGCATGGTTTTAATGTGCATTATGGCCAAGTTGTACCCCGCGCAGACTTAGATGTGATCATGATTGCCCCTAAAGCCCCTGGTCATACCGTGCGCAATACGTACACTCAAGGTGGTGGGGTGCCTCACCTAATTGCGGTATATCAAGATAAATCGGGCCATGCACGCGATGTTGCGCTTTCTTATGCTACTGCCAATGGCGGTGGACGCGCCGGCATTATTGAAACCAATTTCCGCGAAGAAACCGAGACTGATTTATTTGGTGAGCAAGCAGTTTTGTGCGGTGGAACGGTTGAGTTAATTAAAGCTGGTTTTGAAACTTTAGTTGAAGCCGGCTATGCGCCTGAAATGGCTTACTTTGAGTGTTTACATGAATTAAAACTCATTGTCGATTTAATTTATGAGGGCGGTATTGCCAACATGAATTATTCGATTTCAAACAATGCTGAATATGGTGAGTATGTCTCTGGACCGCGCATTGTGACGGAAGAAACAAAAAATGTTATGCGGCAGTGTTTAAAAGATATTCAAACTGGCGAGTATGCAAAAAGCTTTATCTTGGAAAATAGAGCGGGCGCGCCCACCTTAATTTCACGTCGTCGTTTAACTGAAGAGCATCAGATTGAAGAGGTTGGCGCCAAGTTACGCGCGATGATGCCATGGATTGCTAAAAATAAATTAGTCGATAAAGCGAAAAACTAAGTGCATATAGGCCAGTTTCTATGATGTATCCGCACCCTATTATTGCTAAAGAAGGCTGGCCTTATTTAATTGGCCTGGCGCTGGTAATCTTGATCGTCCAGCATTTTGGTGGTTTATTTTGGTCTTGGCCGCTCTGGCTCATTTTCTTTTTTGTTTTGCAGTTTTTTCGCGACCCGCAGCGCATTGCCGCATTAGGTCGTGATTTAGTTGTCTCGCCAGCGGATGGGCGCATTGTGGCAGTTGAAGTCTGCAATGATCCCTATGCAGATCGCGAGGCATTAAAAATGAGCGTCTTTATGAATGTGTTTAATGTGCACTCAAACCGGATTGCGGTAATGGGGCACGTGCGCAGTATTCAATATTTCCCTGGTTCATTTGTCAATGCTGATCTCGACAAAGCATCAACCCAGAATGAACGTAATGCGGTAGTCATCGAGGCTAATGGACAAACGGTTACTTTAGTACAAGTTGCCGGCCTCATTGCGCGCCGCATTTTATGTTACGTACATGTGGGTGATCGCGTTACGCGCGGCGAGCGATATGGCTTCATTCGCTTTGGTTCGCGGGTCGATGTTTACTTACCACTCACTGCGGAGCCATTAGTCAGCGTAGGCGACATTGTGTTCGCTACTAAAACTGCACTAGCGCGCTTACCGGGCTTGGATAACTGATGCCATTTCGACGCCGCTTACTACGCCAAGATCGTAGCCGTTTAAATCGGCAGCGTACCTTAGGTCGCAGAGACGAGGCCTGGGATGTCGATGCCCAGAATTCTGCCGATGACCATCCTGATTTTGAAGTTGAACAAGAAATTGAAATAAAGCCTCGCTTGCGTAGCAAGGGCATTTATTTATTACCCAATGCATTTACGACGGCAGCATTATTTTGCGGTTTCTTTGCGATTGTGAATGGCATGAATCACCAATTTGAAACTGCGGCTATTGCGATTTTTGCAGCCTTAGTTTTAGACGGTATGGATGGTCGAGTAGCGCGAATGACCAATACCCAAAGTGCCTTTGGTGAGCAATATGATTCTTTGTCTGATATGGTTTCATTTGGCGTTGCTCCTGCCCTAGTAGCCTACGAATGGGTTTTAAAAGATTTGGGTAAATGGGGGTGGTTAGCTGCTTTTACGTACTGCGCAGGAGCAGCACTGCGTTTAGCGCGCTTCAACATCAATACAGGGGTAGTCGATAAGAAATTTTTTCAAGGCCTACCGAGCCCAGCAGCAGCTGCTTTATTGGCAGGTTTTATTTGGCTGGCTGATGATAATAAGTTACCTGTAAAGGATTACGCCATTCCTTGGGTGACATTTTTTATTACGGTTTATGCTGGTTTAACGATGGTTTCTAACGGTTGCTTTTATAGTGGTAAAGCCTTAGATGTCAGATACCGGGTCCCATTTTGGGTCATGGTCTTGCTAATACTTGGGTTTGTATTAATTTCCTCAAACCCCCCGGTGACCTTATTTGCCGTGTTTGTTGCTTATTCAGTTTCGGGATATGTCATTTGGGCTTGGCGTCGCTTTGCCGCTAAAGGCTAAGTAGTCTAATTTGATGTATAGTTTATCTATGTCGATTAATTTAACCCCTAATTTAGCCCTGCTTCTATTAGCACTAAGCCTAGCGCTTGGGGCGGGTAAGCCTTGAGTTAATGAAACCAGATTGATTCATTAATCCAAACATACCGGCCCCAGCAAATTGCTGGGGTTTTTGTTTTGTAGTTTGCAGTAAGGAATGATTTTTTGGAGAGTAGCCATGACAGACAAATTAATTATTTTTGATACCACTTTGCGTGATGGTGAGCAGTCACCTGGCGCCTCGATGACTAAAGACGAAAAAGTGCGTATCGCGCGGCAACTGGAGCGCCTTAAGGTTGATGTGATTGAAGCCGGTTTTGCGGCTAGCTCGGATGGTGATTTTGACGCGATCTCGGCAGTTGCTGCGGCGGTAAAAGATTCTATCGTGTGCTCATTGGCACGCGCTAACGATCGCGATATTACCCGAGCTGCTGATGCTTTAAAAGCTGCTAATGCAAAGCGCATCCATACATTTATTGCCACTAGCCCATTACACATGGAAGTGAAATTGCGGATGACGCCAGATCAAGTCTTAGATCAAGCGATTCGCTCAGTCCGGTTTGCACGTAACTTGGTTAATGATGTGGAATTTTCAGCTGAAGACGGTTACCGCTCAGAAATGGATTTTTTGTGCCGGGTATTTGAAGCTGTTATTGATGCGGGAGCTACGACTATTAATGTTCCTGATACGGTTGGTTATGCCATACCTGATTTATATGGCGAGTTTATTAAGACCTTGCGCGCCCGCGTACCCAATTCGGATAAAGCAGTTTGGTCGGTGCATTGTCATAACGACTTAGGCATGGCAGTGGCGAATTCTTTGGCGGGTGTAAAGATTGGTGGCGCGCGTCAAGTGGAGTGCACTATTAATGGGTTGGGTGAGCGCGCAGGCAATACCTCATTAGAAGAAATTGTGATGGCGTTACGGACCCGTAAAGATTACTTTAATTTAGTTTCGCAAATCGATGCCACTCAAATTGTGCCAGCCTCAAAATTGGTTTCCCATATTACGGGCTTTGTTGTTCAGCCCAACAAAGCCGTGGTTGGAGCAAACGCGTTTTCACATGCCTCTGGTATTCATCAAGATGGCATTTTGAAAGCGCGCGAAACCTATGAAATTATGCGTGCCGAAGATGTGGGTTGGTCAGCAAATAAAATTGTCTTGGGTAAATTGTCAGGTCGCAATGCCTTCAAGCAACGTTTAGATGATTTGGGCTTAACTTTAGAGTCTGAGGCCGATTTTAATGAAGCCTTCGTGCGCTTTAAGACCTTGGCTGATCAGAAAGCAGAAATCTTTGACGAAGATATTATTTCGATCATGTCGGAAGCCGCTCATGCTGAAGAGCACGATTTCTATCACTTTATTAGCATTAGCCAGCACTCTAAAACCGGTGAAAGACCAATGGCTCGAGTAAGTTTTCGGATGGGTGATGCCGATGTGAGTTCTGAGGCAGAAGGTAATGGCCCAGTTGATGCCAGCTTAAACGCGATTGAAGCCTTGGCCAATAGTGGTGCTGAACAACTTTTGTATTCGGTTAATGCAATTACCTCTGGCACCCAGTCGCAAGGTGAGGTGACGGTGCGTTTGGCAAAAGGGGGGCGCATTGTCAATGGCGTAGGTACCGATCCGGACATTATTGCGGCTTCGGCGAAAGCCTACTTATCGGCCTTAAACAAGCTTTATGACCCACGTCATGTGAAATTGAATGCCCAAATGACCCCATAAACCCCGTCATTGCCCTCTATTTTGAATTCTGCTACAATTCGAGGGCTTTGATTTATAAAGCTTTTTTAATCGCACGACACTAAAAGGGTGAAAGCTCGGGTGTTCGCAAGTTAGGAGTAATACGATGTCAGTAGTTCATAGTCAAACGGCGGAAATCGTCAAAGAAAACGCGCGTAGCGCAAACGATACG
>CANKKB010000092.1 GCA_947482555.1 Burkholderiaceae bacterium
AAACAAAGCCCATTGCCAAAAGAACTAAATCGGCTTTAATTTCAAACTCTGAGTTGGGCATTTCGGCCATCTTGCCGTCTTGCCACTCTAAGCGCACGCCAATTAATTTTTCTACTTTGCCGTTTTTACCTTCAAAGCGTTTTGTTGCCACTGACCAATCACGCTCACAGCCTTCTTCATGTGAAGATGAGGTACGTAATTTGGTCGGCCAATAAGGCCAAACTAGGGGCGTATTTTCGCGCTCAGGTGGTTGGGGCAAAAGTTCGAATTGAGTCACGTTTTTAGCTCCGTGTCGATTCGATGTGCCAACACAATCCGACCCCGTATCGCCGCCACCAATCACGACAATATGCTTATCCGTGGCCCGAATTTCATTCTTGATATCGCCAGCAACTTCTTTGTTTTGCGGAATTAAAAATTCGAGCGCATAGTGAATGCCACTCAAATCTCTCCCTGGTACCGGCAAATCGCGAGGCTGTTCGGCGCCCCCCGAAATGATGACCGCATCAAATGTCGCAAGTAATTCTGCCGGATCAATAGTTTTGGTTGAGTAATTTTTAATTTTTTCGTGAAGGGCTTCTTTGCCAACAAAAACGCTAGTTTCAAATACAACACCCTCGGCTTGCATTTGTTCAACACGCCGATCAATGAGCCATTTTTCCATTTTAAAATCAGGGATGCCATAACGTAATAAGCCACCAACCCGATCATTTTTTTCATATACGGTAACCTCATGACCAACCCGAGCAAGTTGTTGCGCCGCCGCCATCCCCGCTGGCCCAGAACCCACAATCGCAATGCGCTTACCTGTTTTGTGTTTAGCTGGTTGCGGCTTAACCCAACCGTTTTCCCAACCTTTATCAATAATAGCGTGCTCGATGGACTTAATGCCAACCGGCGCGCGATTGATTGTTAAGGTACACGCAGCCTCGCAAGGCGCTGGACAAATTCGCCCCGTAAACTCTGGGAAATTATTGGTTGAGTGCAAAACATCAAGCGCATTCTGCCAATCACCCCGAAAAACTAAATCGTTAAAATCGGGGATGATGTTGTTCACTGGGCAGCCGTTATTACAAAAAGGAATGCCACAATCCATGCACCGCGCACCTTGCACTTGCGCCTCTGCATCTTCTAAAGCCAGCACAAACTCTTTGTAATGATGAACACGTTGCGTTGGCGCTTCGTAGGTCTCATTGACCCGCTCGAATTCCATAAATCCAGTAACCTTGCCCATAAACTCTATATTCCTTCTATTTACAATTACTTAAGCAGTAATTAATTTGTCTTGATTTTCCGACTTCAGCCATAACTCGCCTAAAGCTCGCTTATATTCGGTTGGCAACACTTTGATGAAACGGTTCCGTGATTGCTCCCAGTCGGCCAAAATTGCTTTAGCACGCTCAGAGCCCGTATGGCGGAAATGCTGCTCAACCAAACCTCTTACAATCACTTCATCGCTTAATCGCTCGCCACCATCTTTAACATCGATTGGCGCATGCCACTCCGACTTCGGCATTTGTGCAATTTGCTCTGCACTGGTTAACACTTTCTCTAAGGTGACCATGCTGAGATTGCATCGCTTCTCGAATAAACCATCTTCATCAAAGACATAAGCTATTCCGCCACTCATGCCGGCGGCAAAGTTGCGTCCCGTTTGACCTAGTACTACGACTGTGCCACCAGTCATGTACTCACAGCCGTGATCACCTGTGCCTTCAACTACTGCTGTGACTCCTGAATTGCGCACCGCAAAGCGCTCGCCTGCTACACCATTAAAAAATGCTTCGCCACTAATGGCGCCGTATAAAACGGTATTACCCACGATAATATTTTTTGCCGTGTCGCCACGGAATTCATGTGGGGCACGCACAATCACGCATCCACCCGATAGACCTTTGCCAACATAGTCATTACCATCGCCAACTAAATCTAGCGTGATGCCGTGCGCCAAAAAGGCGCCGAAACTTTGGCCTGCTGTACCGTTCAACTGAATATGGATCGTATCGCTAGGCAAACCTTCATGTCCATACCGTTGCGCTACTTCTCCCGATAGCATCGCGCCTACAGTTCGATTAACGTTGCGTACCGGTACGATAAAAGAGACTTTTTCGCCACGCTCCAGTGCGGGCTCGCTTTTTTCAATCAGAATATGATCAAGAGCACTACCAAGATTGTGATCTTGCTTTAATACTTGATAACGAGGCACATCAGCAGGCACACGCGGTGCAGCAAATATTTTGCTGAAATCTAAACCGCGGGTTTTCCAATTTTCTATTCCCTTACGGGTATCGAGCAAATCGACTCGGCCAATCAGATCATCAAATTTTCGAATACCAAGCTGCGCCATTAATTCACGTGCTTCTTCCGCAATATAAAAGAAAAAATTCACAACGTGCTCAGGCTTACCTGCAAAACGTTTACGCAATTCAGGGTCTTGCGTGGCAACGCCAACGGGACAGGTATTCAAATGACACTTACGCATCATGATGCAACCCTCAACAACTAAGGGCGCCGTAGCAAAACCAAATTCATCTGCGCCCAACAATGCGCCAATCACGACATCCCGACCTGTTTTCATTTGGCCATCGGCCTGTACGCGAATACGGCTTCGTAAACGATTTAATACTAAGGTTTGCTGGGTTTCAGCCAAACCCAATTCCCACGGTGAGCCGGCGTGTTTAATAGAAGATAAAGGTGATGCCCCTGTACCCCCATCATGACCAGCAATGACTACATGATCAGCTTTAGCTTTAGCAACGCCCGCAGCAATGGTGCCAACGCCGACTTCAGAAACCAATTTTACAGATACATCCGCGGCAGCATTGACATTTTTTAAATCGTGTATTAGCTGAGCGAGATCTTCAATCGAATAAATATCATGGTGGGGCGGGGGTGAAATTAATCCCACGCCAGGCACAGAAAAGCGCAAGCTACCAATGTAGTCAGATACCTTGCTACCTGGCAGCTGCCCACCTTCACCGGGCTTTGCACCTTGGGCCATTTTAATTTGCATTTGATCTGCACTTCGCAAATACTGGGCAGTGACACCAAAACGACCCGAAGCGACTTGTTTAATTTTAGAACGTAAGGAATCGCCATCTTGCAAAGGAATATTGGCCTCAACCACATCGCTGCCGAGAATACTGGCGAGGGTTTCGCCTTTTTTAATTGGAATACCTTTCAGCTCATTAACATAGCGATTAGGATCTTCGCCACCTTCCCCGGTATTTGATTTGCCGCCAATTCGATTCATGGCAATCGCTAAGGTGGCATGCGCCTCAGTAGAAATCGAGCCTAATGACATCGCGCCTGTAGCAAAGCGTTTAACGATTTCTTTAGCCGGCTCAACTTCATCGAGTGGAATCGCTTTAGTCGGATCAACTTTGAATTCAAACAAACCGCGCAAAGTCATTTGCCGTTTACTTTGATCGTTAATGATGTTGGCATACTCTTTGTAGGTTTGATAACCTTTTTCTGGACCAATGCGGGTAGCATGCTGTAATTTGGCAATCGTATCGGGCGTCCACATGTGGTTTTCACCGCGAATACGATAGGCGTATTCGCCACCTGCTTCTAGCATATTAGCCAAGACTGGGTCATCGCTAAATGCAGCTTGGTGCATTTGCAAAGCCTCTTCGGCAACCTCAAAAACACCGATGCCACCAACATTAGATGAGGTGCCCTTAAAGTATTGGTTGATCACCTCTTGATTTAAACCAATTGCCTCAAAAATTTGCGATCCGGTGTATGACATATAAGTTGAGATGCCCATTTTGGACATGACTTTTTGTAAGCCTTTACCAACAGCCTTCACAAAATTCTTAATCGCCTTTTCGGCCGATAAGTCGCCGGGCAGGCCCTTAGCCATTTGCGCTAAAGTTTCCATGGCAAGATACGGGTGGATTGCTTCTGCGCCATATCCAGCCAATAAAGCAAAGTGATGCGTCTCGCGAGCACTGCCAGTTTCAACCACCAAGCCAACGCTGGTGCGTAAGCCTTTTTCAACTAAATGCTGATGGATTGCTGACGTTGCTAAAAGTGCTGGGATTGCAACATGATGCTGGTCTACCTGACGATCACTGACAATGAGAATGGTATAGCCTGAACGCACAGCATCAGCTGCCTCGGCACAAAGAGATGCCAGGCGTGCTTCAATGCCAGCTTTACCCCAAGCTGCCGGATAGCAAATATCCAATTCGTAAGAACGAAACTTACCATTGGTGTAGTGCTCAATGTGGCGAATTTTGGTGATGTCAGCAAAATCCAGAATTGGCTGACTAACTTCTAAGCGCATTGGTGGATTAATATTATTGGTATCCAATAAGTTGGGCTTCGGTCCAATGAACGATACCAAAGACATCACTAAATTTTCGCGAATTGGGTCAATGGGTGGATTCGTTACTTGCGCAAATAATTGCTTAAAGTAGTTATAAAGTGATTTATTTTTATTCGACAAAACAGCTAACGGACTATCGTTGCCCATCGAACCAATAGCCTCTTCACCGGCACTGGCCATTGGTGCCATTAAGTATTTCAGATCTTCTTGCGTATAGCCAAAAGCCTGCTGGCGATCGAGTAATTTCGCTATAGGTCGTATGACTTGTTTTTCATCGCGGTGATCGCTTGCACTGACAGTAACTTCGTCTAATTTAATACGGACCGCATCAATCCAACTCTTATACGGTTTTGCTTTAGTAACTGCATCTTTTAATTCAATGTCATCAATAATGCGGCCTTGCTCCATATCAATCATGAACATTTTGCCCGGCTGTAAACGCCATTTATGAACGATCTTGCTTTCGGGAATAGCCAATACCCCAGCTTCTGATGCCATGATGACCAAGTCATCATCAGTCACGTAATATCGTGCAGGGCGCAAACCATTGCGATCAAGGGTTGCGCCAATTTGACGTCCATCGGTAAACGCCATTGCAGCTGGGCCATCCCAGGGCTCCATCATGGAGGCATGGTACTCATAGAAAGCCCGCCGATTTTCGTCCATCATATTGTGCTGTTCCCAGGCCTCGGGAATCATCATCATCATGGCTTGTGCCATTGGATAACCAGCCATGACCAGCAATTCAAGGCAGTTATCAAAACAGGCTGTATCGGATTGGCCTGGATAAATCAGTGGCCATAATTTTTGTAAATCATCACCCAATACTGGTGAGCTAATTGCGCCAGTGCGCGCATTTACCCAATTCACGTTTCCTTTGACCGTATTAATTTCACCGTTGTGCGCAATCATGCGGTAAGGGTGAGCTAACTCCCAGGCAGGGAAGGTGTTGGTTGAAAAACGTTGATGGACTAAGGCTAAAGCTGAGACAGTTCGCTCATCGGTTAAGTCTTGATAATAAGCGCCAACCTGGTTTGCTAAGAGCAAGCCCTTATAAACAATCGTACGTGCCGACATCGATGTAACAAAATATTCTTTGCCATGTTTTAAATGTAAATCTTGTATTGCATGGCTAGCAGTTTTACGGATGACATAAAGTTTCCGTTCAAGGGCATCGGTCGTCATAATATCGCGCCCGCGCCCGATGAAAATTTGTCGAATGACAGGCTCAGTTTTTCTCACAGTTGGCGACATGGGTAATTGAACATCGACCGGTACATTGCGCCAACCTAATACAGTTTGTCCTTCGACCCGAACAGTGCGCTCTAACTCCTGCTCACATGCCAAACGGGACGCGTGTTCTTTGGGTAAAAAAATCATGCCTACGCCATACTCACCAAATGGCGGTAGGGTGACGCCCTGTAAAGCCATTTCTTCACGATAGAGTTGATCGGGAATTTGAATCAAAATACCTGCGCCATCGCCCATCAAGGGATCAGCGCCAACTGCACCACGATGGTCAAGGTTCTCAAGTATTTTTAATCCCTGAGTAACGATTTCGTGGGATTTTTTTCCTTTAATATGCGCCACAAATCCTACCCCACAGGCATCATGTTCATTTTGCGGGTCATACAGACCTTGTTTAATTGGGCGTAATTCAGTTGTCATCATCGTCGGTCTCGCGGTGGCGCTTATAAAAATTAGGGGTACTGCTGGTTGGGAGGATCTAATATAGGGGAATACCCCGCTAGATGCAATAAAAATTAAATGACTCTGTCCCAATTAAAAATGAAGCAAGAAGCTTATTTTTAGCTTATTGGGGACAGACTCGTTAAATTCCCTTTTTTGGGCGGCCACGGGAACGTATTTCTAGCGCGCCCAAGGTGTTCTTAAAGAGTTGCGTGGCTGTTGTCCGTGAGATCCAAGGTTTTGATTTTAAAAGGTATTCTGTAATTTCAAGGTCTTCCCGATGGGGTGCTCCCTCCTGGACAAAGTGTTGCCAGGCTAATTGACGTTCAAAGGGCGTATTTCCCAAGGCCCAAAAGCTCGGATGGTCGACTAACCACGGTTCAACTTTTTCTCCAGTATGGCTCAGATAACTGGTCCAACTAGAAGCAGCTGGGCTCGATTCCAAGCCAGCGCGTACCGGGTTTAATTCTAAATACCGTTGGCAACGTAAAAAATGTTCAGTATCAATAAGCGATGAGCGGTAACGGCCCTCCCAGATGGTCCCCGAGTGATTTTGCTGTTGATTGCAATATTGCGCATACCTGCGCCCCAAGGACTGCATCGTTTTTGCCAGGGAATTTTCATGCTTGGGGGTTAAAAGGCAGTGAATATGATTCGGCATCAAAGCAAAAGCATGTACTGCAGTACCGAATTCTTTGGCTGCATCGCGTAACCAATCTAAGTAAATACGGCGATCTGCTGGATTAAAAAAAAGCGCTTGGCGATTATTGCCGCGCGCCATGACATGCATGGCTTGACCAGGAATCACGATGCGCGCTTGACGGGCCATGACTCAGGTCGTCAACTAATTTAGTTGGCGCATGCCGCCCTGCGGAGCAAATTCGGGAATAAACCAATCGCCATCAAATTG
>CANKKB010000093.1 GCA_947482555.1 Burkholderiaceae bacterium
GGGCGCGTTTCCGCCAAACAAATAGGACGAGCCTATTGAAGCTTCCATCATGATGCTCACCTTTCATCGGGTATCCCGAAAAAAACTGTGGTTTAAACCATCCGCGCTCTGGCTTCACCAAATTGCGAACTGATCACTGATTAAATCTATTAATCATTTTTCATTTTAGCATGATTAAGCTTGTTACTAATAGGGTTTTGAGAGTCCGAGATGTGAACTGCCCACATTCTGACTGCTGAATAAGAAATTTCCTACGCCCCTTTCAGCCAAAACTGACTGCTTCCACTCAAAATGATTTATATGCTTGAACCTTCATAAAACAGAAAGAAATTTACCAATAATGAAAGCCATCAACCAATCTGCAGACTATTTCAGCACACGCCAAAGCGCCAAAATCCTCCAAGTATCCTTAGGTACCGTCCAAAAAATGGTTGAAGTCGGTGAGCTTATCGCCTGGAAAACCTACGGCGGCCATCGACGCATTCTGGCAGCCTCTTTAGAAAAACAATTAACTCGGCGCAAACAACTGATGCGGCAAAAAGTATCTGGTAACTGCCTTGTCATGGCAATTTTTCGACGCATTGAAAACCGCGAAGAATTACTAGAAATTTGTCGTGACTGGACTCTAAAGGTTGACCTGCTCTGGTCGCTCGATAGCCTTGAGGGCTTAATGCAAGCAGTGTCTAGTGCCCCAGACTTGATTTATCTTGACGCTTTCATTCCCCCTGTTGAGCAGCTGCATATCATTCATTATTTGAGCAAGAATGAACTTACCCAACGCATTCCGATTTTGGTTGACGAGGGTTTTGCGCAGCTTCACCCGGGTGTTATTCAGTTGGCCGGAGAAAATTCAGGTGTGATCCAACCTCAGCCCAGCGCAGAAAACGCCAACTCAGCCCAAAATCAAGACATCTTAAAAAATCCACTCATTTTGGGGTATCCAGCGGATAACTCGCAAACTACAAAACAACAGCTTGAAAAGATATTTATTGAGGGCTTATCTAAAAAATATGACTGGGCATAAATTCGCAGTGATTAGATCGTAAAACTTGTGCGGTCACGGCCCTCGATCCATTTTGGGGCTTTGCCGCGCCCAGTCCAAGTATCTCCAGTGCTGGGGTTGCGGTACTTTGGGGCCACCTTGCCACTTGCCCCACGGGTAGCAGATTTACGGTTAAATAAATCGGACACCTCTAATTTATAACGTTCAATAATGACTTTAGCTTGAGCTATGCCCTCAGCCTTTTCGCGCTGAATTGCATCTTTAATTTGCTGGTCTAATTGATCGCGTTGGGCTAATAAATCGGTGTAACTTACCATTATTGCTATTACTCCAAATTTTAAATACAGATGAATAAAATTACTATAACCTGAAAGGCGAAAGATTCAATTATTAAGATTAATTTCAATTGTATATCAATCAAAAAATATATATAGGATTTTAGGCATTAACCTATTAATAAATGGATTATATTAATCCTTTTATTAATCAACTATAAAAATAATAAATTAAATTAAAACAATAACTTATAATAGTAACTTAAAGTGAATAGTTATATATTAATCCTGCGAAGATCAAGTATAAGTTAGTAAAGAAGCCAGCTTAGCGACGCAACATAAAGCTACCCAATGCCTTTGCAGTTACCTCACCTGCTTCATTTAAAGCCTCAGCCTCACAATAATTCACTGTTTTACCAATTTTTAGTAATTTACCCTCGACAATTAAAATTCCGGTTGAGGGTCGCATAAAGCTCACTGTCATATCAATAGTGACCATCCCAAGGGGATGCTCATGCATGCTACGGGCCGCAGCAACCATACCAAAATCAAGTAAGGTCATGATCAAGCCGCCATGGGCAACCTGAAAGCTATTGTGAAGTTCGGGACGCAAATCAACCCGAATACGTGACTTACCACCCTCTGCAAACTCGGGAATTACACCAATAAAATCGAGAAAGGGGATGGTCAGTCCAAAGAAATCCTGCGGTGTCGAGTCGTTTTTAGTGAGTAAAGTTTGCATACAGAGAGTCTTGAATAAGAGGCTGAAACATGAGAATGGTCGGGGCGAGAGGATTTGAACCTCCGACCACTTGCACCCCATGCAAGTACGCTACCAGGCTGCGCTACGCCCCGACGAAACTAAAATTGTATCAGTTGCCGAGCAACTATAGCGACAAGATGTCTATCACAGCCTCTAACTCTGAGCGCAGTTTTAAACTACCGTGCGCCTCATCTAAACGATTGCGAGCACCGCCAATCGTAAAGCCCTCTTCATATAGCAAAGAACGAATTCTGCGGATTAAGATGACCTCATGATGCTGGTAGTAACGCCGATTACCTCGCCGCTTTTGCGGACGAAGTTGCACAAACTCCTGCTCCCAATAGCGTAATACATGAGATTTAACACCGCATAAACTGGCAACCTCACCAATCGTGAAATAGCGTTTAGTCGGTATGGGCGGTAGTAATTCGGTCAAAATGAATGAGGATGATAAACAAAGCCTGCTTAAATTTAAGCCTGGGCCAAATCCGTTTGAATTTCTACTGCGTCTTTGAGTTTTTGACTTGCATGGAAAGTTACCACTCGACGTGCATCAATGGGAATCATCTGACCAGTTTTAGGATTGCGACCAGGGCGCGCAGATTTATTACGTAATTGAAAATTACCAAAACCAGAAATTTTTACTTCAGTGCCGGTTTCAAGTGATTCGGCAATTCGATCAAAAAATGCATCGATCATATCTTTAGCTTCACGCTTATTAAGGCCTACTTGGTCAAATAAGGCTTCAGAAAGTTCGTTTTTAGTTACGGTAAGGTGGGCATGAGATGTCTGATTCATTAAAATTACCTTTTTAACCTTAAATTATTATTCAATTTTCAATTAATTATGACTAATATATACCTACCGCAAGCGCGCGCCACATTTTTTCTCTAGCTGGGCCAGTAATGCAGCCATAGCAGCATCAACCTGTTCATCTTGCAATGTTTCAAGTGAATTTAGAAGTGTGACACGAAACGCTAAACTTTTTTCACCTGCTGCTAAGCCGCTATTCGAAATACTACTGCTAGCATCAGCTTGTGGCCGAAACTCATCAAAGAGGGTAATTTTTTGCACAAACGCCTGTTGTGCTGCCAGCATTGCGTCCAAAGCTAATTGAGCGGGCAAATCTTGCTTTACCACTACTGCTAAATCACGCTGCACTGCAGGTAATTTACTAATTTCACCAGGATTTGGTAAATCGATCAAGCTAATCGCCTGCCAATCGAACTCAAAAATAATCGGCGCTAACGGTAAAGCTAATTTTTGCTGGATACCCGGATGGATCTCGCCGATCCAGCCGATGGTTAATAGGCTAGTAGGCATTACCAATTCAATTGCAGCGCAACGGCCGGGATGGAATGCAACATGCGTCAGAGCGCTAGTTTGAATTTGCAAAGGCATCAGAATAGTTTCTAGATCACCTTTGACATCAAAAAAATCGACTACTTTGTTATTCACGCCCCACTGCTCTGGCCAGGTAAAACCATAGGCAAGACCAGCAACGCGCATGGGTTGCCAAATTCCCGCTACTGCCCCAGCAACGGTATCTTCACTATCGCGCACGCGCTGCTCATCAGCTCCATTAACAAAAGCAAAAGTACGCCCTACTTCAAATAAGCGCATACGACTAGCGCCACGATTAAGGTTAGCTCGCAAGTTTGTCAGTAAGCCACCCAGCAAGGTAGTGCGCATGACCGCATATTGGGCTGCAATTGGGTTAAGTACCTGAATAGGCCGACTCGAGTTAGTGGACGCATTAGTGAGTTGCTGTTCAAACTCGGCCTCAGTAAAGCCAAAATTAATGACTTCTTGATAACCCTGCTGTGCTAAACGATGCCGTAATGTGTGAATACTCTGCAACTGTTCTGGTGTCGCTTGCATCGCCAACAATCCACGTGGGGGTAAATCGGGAATATGCTCAAACCCATATAGACGGGCTACCTCTTCAATAAGGTCTTCCTCAATCTCTAAATCAAAACGATAGCTCGGTGGCGTCACTTGAAAAATCGTCTCTTCACCATTGGCTGTAGTACTAAACTCAAAACCCAAGCGCGTGAATACGTCGCTTACTACCGCTACAGTTAATGGAATGCCAATAATTTGCATCGCGCGCTTTAAACGCATTCTTACCGGCTTACGTTCCGGCAAAGCAACAATTTGATCGTCAATCGGCCCAGCTTGACCACCACAAACTTCAATGATTAAGGCGGATAAGTAGGCTAAACACTCTACCGTAGCCTGAGGATCAACGCCCCGCTCAAAACGGTGTCCAGCATCGGTTGTAAAGTTAAAGCGCCGCGCCCTACCCTGAATCGCTGCTGGCCACCAAAAGGCAGCTTCCACATAAATGTTGGCGGTTTTATCGCTAACTGCACTGTTATTACCACCCATAATTCCAGCTAAACTCACTAAGCCATTTTCATCCGCCACTACGCCTACGCCACTAGTAATTTGAGAAATCGGTTCGGCATCAACAGGCACGGGTATGAGGGTCTGCCCATTTAATAATTCAATACTTTCGCCAGGCTTAGCCCAGCGCACACTTAAGTCACCCGCTAATCGGTCTAAATCGAAAACATGACTTGGCTGACCCATTTCCAACATTACATAGTTAGATATATCGACCAAAGCCGAAATACTGCGCTGGCCTGCACTCTTCAAGCGCTGCACAAGCCATGCTGGCGTGGGTGCAGATGCGTTAACGCCACGAATAATTCTGCCCGCAAAACGTCCGCATAAATCACTGTCGAGGATATTGACCTTTAACTGGTCCGTAATAGAGACTGCTGGTGCTTTTGCTAGTGGAAGCTGTAAAGGTACTTTAGTAATGGCTGCAACTTCACGTGCCATACCAATTAATGACAAGCAATCTGCCTTATTGGGCGTTAACTTGACGACAAATATTTGCTCATCTAAATGCAAATAGTGCCGAATATCCTCGCCAATCGGTGCGTCAGCAGGAAGCTCATAGATACCAGCGTGATCATCACCTAAGCCTAATTCCCGACCCGAGCACAACATACCTTGACTTTCAACACCACGTAATTTGCCCACTTTAATCAGCAAAGGTTTACCGCCGACTTCAGCTGCTGGCAAACTAGCCCCAACTAGGGCGCAAGGGATCTTGATACCAGCTCGTGCATTGGGTGCCCCACAAACAATGGTTAGCTCCTCCCCAGTTCCGGCATTGACTTTGCAAACCCGCAAACGATCGGCATCAGGATGCTGCTCAGTTGACAGAATTTCTGCCACAACAACTTTGGTAAATGGTGGCGCAACTGCATACTGCTCCTCCACTTCAAGGCCTGCCATGGTCATTGCATGCGCTAATCCAGCGCTATCCAAAGCGGGATTTACATATTGACGGAGCCACGATTCAGAAAATTGCATATGCGCTTAAGCTGGAAATTGCGCTAGAAAGCGCAAATCGTTTTCAAAAAATAAGCGCAAATCATCAATTCCGTAACGCAACATGGTTAAACGCTCTAGCCCAGAGCCAAAAGCAAAGCCGGTATAGCGCTCAGCATCGATGCCCATGTTACGCAACACCTTAGGGTGCACTTGACCCGCACCTGAAATCTCTAACCAACGGCCAGCTAACTTACCGCTGCCAAAAGCCATATCGATTTCTGCCGAGGGTTCAGTAAAGGGAAAATACGAGGGCCGGAAGCGAACCTGCAAAGCATCGGTTTCAAAAAATGTACGCAAAAAATTGGTATATACCCCTTTAAGATCGGCAAAAGAGACTTCTTCGCCAATCCACAAACCCTCAACCTGATGAAACATAGGCGAATGTGTTGCATCACTATCGACCCGATATGTTCTCCCAGGGGCAATAACTTTAATCGGTGGCATCACCGCAGCATTAGCGTATTTTTTAACGTGCTCACTGGCATATCGCACCTGCATCGGGCTAGTATGAGTGCGCAACAATAGGGGCTTACCTTGGCCATCGTTGCTATCAACGTAAAACGTGTCTTGCATCGAGCGCGCTGGATGATTTTCAGGGCTATTGAGTGCGGAAAAATTAAACCAGTCGGTTTCAATTTCTGGGCCTTGCGCTACATCGAAGCCAATCGAATGAAAAATTGCTTCGACTCGCTCCCAGGTACGCATGACAGGATGCAAACTTCCAGCCTGCTGTCCGCGCCCCGGCAGTGAGACATCAATTGCTTCAGCTGCTAATCGTAAATGCAGAACTGCCTCTGCCAAAGCTTGGCGTCGAGCTTGTAGTGCGCTTTCAACTGCGGTTTTAGCGAGATTAATTTCAGCGCCAGCACGCTTGCGCTCATCAGGCGACAGCTTTCCAAGCGCTTTGAGGCGCTCAGTAAGCATTCCCGCTTTACCGAGATACCGCGCTTTAGCATCCTCTAAGGCTGCCGGATCGACAGCCTTAGCGAAATCGCGTTTGGCATCCTCGACAAGTTGGTCGAGCGAAACCATCTTTGCCTAGCTTAATGAATAGTGAATTAAGCTGCAGCTACTGTGGATTTAATCCGCGTAACCAAAGCAGCAAATGCTTCTTTATCCATAATGGCCATATCTGAAAGCACTTTACGATCAAGCTCGATCTGGGCTTTTTTCATGCCATTCATAAATACGCTATAACTCATATCATGCTCGCGTACAGCAGCATTAATACGGGCAATCCATAAAGCACGGAATACCCGTTTTTTGTTACGGCGATCGCGATAAGCGTATTGGCCTGCGCGCATAACTGCTTCTTTAGCAACGCGAAAGACGTTATTGCGTCGACCACGATAGCCTGAAGCAGCATCGGTAATTTTTTTATGACGGGCTCTAGCGGTAACCCCACGTTTGACTCTTGACATTAAATTCTCCTATCTAGTCTGGGTTTATGCGTAGGGCAGCATAGCGCGAATTGAC
>CANKKB010000094.1 GCA_947482555.1 Burkholderiaceae bacterium
CGATTGATCGCGGCCCATTGATGAAGTCGTGCAACAGATAGAAACCTGCTATCACAATAAATTGCCCGTCATCGCAGGTGACACCGAACGCATTATTGGTATTTTGTCAGTTAAAAAAGCCTTATCCCTTTTGGGTAATGATGAACTAACCCATGCTGATTTCTTGGAATTACTACAGGAGCCCTACTTTATCCCTGGTGGTACGCCAGTACTACAACAAATGCAATTTTTTCAAGATAACCAGCAACGACTTAGTCTCGTAGTGAATGAATATGGCGATGTCATGGGTTTAGTCACTTTTGAAGATATTGTTGAGGAACTCATTGGGGAGTTCACTACTTCATTCTCTAATTTATCTCATGAGACTCAGTGGAAAGCAGATGGCACCTACTTAGCAAACGGTAGCGCAAACTTACGGGATCTAAATCGCCTCTTGCAAATTACCTTACCAATTAATGGGCCCCGCACCTTAAATGGTTTAATTTTAGAGGATCTAGAACAAATTCCAGAGCATGATGTGAGTATTAAAATTGCTGGGGTAGTAATGGAGATTATGCAATTTGACGATCAAGGCATTAAAACCGTCCGCTTATATCGACCCACTGTTAATCAAACCGTCTAAGCTTGGTGCTCTTAGCCGATGACTCTCTCATAATTCGCGCATGGCAAGAAATTGCAGCTAAAGCAATTTCGGCTCGTGCAACCGATATTCATATTGAGCCCCAAGAACACATTACCTTAATCCGTATTCGGGTTGATGGCTACCTGCATGTTCTTAGTCGGCAAAATAAATCGCTGCACGAACGACTGATTACCCGGATTAAAATTTTAGCGCGCCTTGATATCGCCGAACAACGTATTCCGCAAGATGGGCGGATTTGTATCGGGCTTAACTTAAATCAGGCCAACATCCATTGTCGTGTTTCGTGTCTACCGACTCTCTATGGTGAAAAAATTGTTATTCGTTTATTGCCAAGTAATTTAGCTGATCTAGCACTTAATCAGTTGGGGTTATTACCGGAACAACTAGCCATTGCGCAACTGGCAATTGAAAAACCACACGGCTTGATTTTGGTGTGTGGCCCTACTGGGAGCGGTAAAACCCGCACTCTCTATACTTTTTTACAGCACCTGAATCACTTGCGCAGTAATCTATGTTCGATCGAAGACCCGATTGAAATCCATTTAGCAGGGGTAAATCAGGTGGCCTATCAACCCAAGGCTGGGCTTGATTTTCCAACCATACTGAGGGCAGTATTACGGCAAGATCCTGATGTAATGATGATTGGTGAAATTCGTGATCAAGCGACGGCTGAACTTGCTATTCAAGCAGCACAAACGGGTCACTTGGTTTTGAGTACCTTGCATACCCAAGATGCCCTTGGGGCAATTGATCGACTCCAATATTTGGGCATTAACTCCGAAGCGCTTAGCAGTTGTTTGCATTGTCTCAGTGCCCAGCGTTTAGTGCGCCGTATTTGTAGTGCCTGCCAAAATAATGGTAATAGTTGCAGCCTCTGCTTTGGTAATGGCTTCTTTGGACGCTTGGGCATTCATGAAGTTATTCCTTTTACTGGTGAGCTTGTACAGGCTTATTGTGATGGCGCTAGCACCCAACGATTGCGGCAACGGGCAAAGGAGTTGGGCTATCTCGACCTCCTATCGGCAGGTTTATTACAAGTAAATAATGGCTCCATCAGTGAAGCTGAATTATATCGGCAGATTCAATAGAAGCTAGCTCTCTTATGCCATTTACTTCATTACGTCGTGATTTATTAAGACCCTCTTTTTTGCGTAAGCCATTTAGCTTGCGTGATCAATGCAGCTTTGCCAGCCAACTTTCTACCTTGTTGAATGCGGGCCTGCCCTTGCTAAATAGCTTAAGCTTATTACGTCAATCTGCGCCACTGCATTGGCGCGCATTTATTTCTCAGTTAGAAACCCAATTACGGCAAGGGGATGCCTTTTCTACCTGCCTACGTCAGGCCAATTATGAACTCGACCATAGTTTTATTAGCTTAGTTGAAATTAGCGAACGCTCCGGTCAATTAAGTTTGGCGCTTGACTCGATTGCGACCAAGTTCACAGCCCAAATGGAACTGCGTCAACAAATTCAACAGGCTCTGGCTTACCCATGTATTACCGTTGCATCAGCAATTTTTTTATTTTTTGTTATGGCTTTTTGGGTCATTCCTATTTTTCGCGATGTATTTTCTCAATTTCAAGCCCAGCTGCCATGGGCGACTCAGGTTTTACTTTATTGCACTGCTAATTTACAGCTTTATTTTTTAGAAATTTTGCTCCTTTTTAGTACGCTTGCTGTTTTGTGGTTTGCCGCTTGGCACTATTCACCTCGCTTACAGAATTATTGTGACCGAGCATGGCTGAGAATTCCTTTGCTTGGTGAGTTACTGCGACTATCAGCACTATCTTTTTGGTGTCAAACCTTGGGCCATTTATTAAACGCTGAAATTCCTTTACTCGATGCTCTACGAATTACGGCTCGCTCTTCCAATCATTGGCTCACCCACGACCTCAGTGCCAATGTATTTACCTTGCTTGCCCAGGGCTGGCCCATTAGCGAAGCGATTTTTAAAGCCGATCCCCATTATCGGTATTTTGATCGGCAAACTTGGCAAATGATTTGTATTGGCTCAGAAAGCGGAACACTACCAGCCATGCTTTTGCAGCGCGCGAGTACTTTATCTCAGCAATTAAGTCAGCAACTAAAATTATTCAGTCGCAACCTAGAACCTGTTTTAATTGCTTTAGTTGGCTTTCTGATTGGAGCCTTAGTGCTGATCTTGTATTTACCCATTTTTAATTTAGGACAAATCGTATAAATATGCTTCCTGATCAGACCCCGCAGATTTTAGCTAGTGCTATTTTGATAATGGCTTTAATCGTGCTGGCAATAATTGATTTTCGTACCTTTCGCCTGCCGGATATCATTACGCTACCCCTGATGATGACCGGCTTGGTATTTAATTTTTTGTATCAACCAGGCTTCACTTCAATCAACAGTGCTTTAGTTGGAGCGGTTCTGGGTTTTGGGTTTCTCTGGGGCGTCAATTTCCTCTACCGCTTACTAAAAAAACAAGATGGTATTGGTCTAGGGGACGCAAAATTACTTGCTGCTCTCGGCGCTTGGATGGGCTGGCAAGTCCTTCCTGAAATTCTGCTATTGGCAGCCCTGTTAGGCTTAGTAGGCGGTTGGGTTTGGTTACGTTGGCAGCAACTAGCGACAAATCAGGCATTTCCATTTGGCCCTTTTATCGCCTTTGCTGGCATCATTGCATTGTTATGGCCCAATTTTCTTCTACTCCCCAACCGCCTGCTGTTGACCTGAGTTTTTTCATGGGGAAGATTCCATTAGTTGGCCTAACCGGCGGAATTGGCTCGGGTAAATCGGCCATTGCCTTACATTTGGCTGAGCTGGGCGCGAGCATTATCGATAGCGATCAAATTGCCCACCAAATTACGGGTCCCAATGGTGTCGCTCTTGAGGCTATTCAGCGCGCTTTTGGAGCAAGCTATCTCAGTGACTCTGGCGCCTTAAATCGTAGCAAAATGCGTCGTCTTGTATTTACAGACCCTCAGGCTAAACTGCAGCTAGAAGCCATTACTCACCCCCTAATTCGGCAAGAAACCTTGCTGCAGGCCCAAAGTCAAATGGATGATGGCGCTGATTACCTGGTTTTTGTAGTGCCGCTCTTAATTGAATCCGGGTCATGGCTTGAGCATTTAAATCATCTGGTGGTGGTTGATTGCTCTACAGAAAACCAGATTTTGCGCGTGATGCAGCGAAGTCAGCTTAAGCGCAGTGAAGTGGAGGAAATCATGCAACATCAAGCCACCCGTGAAGCACGACTGAGGCATGCCGATACAGTTATCAATAATGATGGAGATTTAAGCTTAGCCTTACAGCAAACCACCGAGCTTCATCGGCGAATTACACGCAGATAAGGCATTTTTTCAGGGTTTTTTGCCAATTTAAGCTACTTCGGCATAGAATTGAGCACTGTGATTGTTTACGAATACCCCTTTAATGAGCTCGTGCGAAGTATGCTTCGGCTGGAGTACCTTTTCTTTCGTTTTAATCACTTTTTTAAGTCTGATGACCCTGAACTGCATCACAATGGTATTGCGACTTTATTTGAGCTGGGCGACATCGGGGCACGCGGGGATATTAAATCGCTCTTACTTAAAGAGTTTGAGCGCCAAAAATATACTTTGCATGGCCTAAAAAATTCCAAACGGGTTGATCAAGAAACCTTAAACCTCACGATTCAAGAAATTGAAAAAGCCGCCGACCAAATTATTCAATCTCTGGGTAAACCCAATTCCATCATTACCGATAGTGAATGGCTAAACTCGATTCGCACTCGCTTAAATATTCCTGGCGGTACTAGCCCGATCGATTTACCCAGCTATCATGCCTGGAAAAATAGCTCCGCAAGTAAACGACGAGAAACTTTACAAAAATATATCGCACCTCTTTTACCTTGGCAGGAGGCTTGTCAATTATTTTTGCGTTTATTGCGTGAGTCAGGCGAGGCACATGAAGTTGTAGCCCACCAAGGCGCCTTTCAGCAAGCCCCTGCAGGGAAAATTTTTCAACTGATGCGCATTGGTGTAGAAGATGACTCACTGTTTGCCGAGATTAGTGCCAATAAATATTTACTCTCAATTCGTTTTCTTAAAACTGATAGAGAATCCAAACCACAAACTTGTACCGAAGATATCGACTTTAAGTTAACGCTTTGCCAATTTTAAGTGGCTAACCTGATTTAGATTATTTCGCCAAGTGTTGGCGTAAGTGCTCTAGCATTGGCCAGGCTGCAGGTAATAAGGGGCTAACCTGCGGCTGCGGATGAATCAATAATTCCCACGATAAGTTTTGTCCCTCGCAGCCCTGCGGGGTTCCGTGCCACTGGCGAATAATACTAACGTGTAAACGGACATGTGCATGGGCATAAGCATGGTCAAGCACCATTAGCTCCTCACCCGTTTCAATTTGAATACCAAGCTCTTCTTGCAGCTCGCGCTGAAGCGCAATAAAAACGGATTCACCGGCTTCAATTTTGCCGCCTGGAACCTCCCAATATCCAGCATATGGTTTTCCTGATGGGCGCTGACCTAATAAATAGCGACCTTCGGTATCGAGCAAAATGCCTGCCGCTACTTCAACTATCGGTCTTGCCATAGCTGTACTATCAGACACGATTACCAGCATAAAATTTCGCAAACTGCCAGGCTACTCGGCCTGAACGAGAACCGCGCTCCAAAGCCCAAACTAAAGCATCTGGTCTAGCTGCCTCAATCTCAGTGACGCTAACCCCAAAATGATGTAACCAATGCCCCACAATTGCCAAATACTCATCTTGTTTAGGTGGATAAAAAGATAACCATAATCCAAAGCGTTCTGATAAAGAAATTTTTTCTTCAACCACTTCGCCCGGATGAATCTCGCCTTCATCCGAGTAAGCATAGCTTTGGTTATCCTTCATATACTCAGGTAATAAATGACGTCGGTTAGAAGTTGCATAAATTAAAATATTGTCTACTTGAGCTGATACTGAGCCATCTAAAGCTGATTTCATTGCCTTATAACCCGTCTCTCCCTCATCAAAAGAGAGGTCGTCGCAAAAAATGACAAATCGTTCTGGGCGTTCTGCCAATAAATCAGTGATGTCGGCTAAATCGGCTAAGTACGCTTTATCTACCTCAACTAAGCGTAATCCCTGCTCAGCAAATTCATGCAAGCAAGCTTTGATTAAAGAGGATTTACCTGTGCCACGAGCACCCGTAAGCAAAATATTATTTGCAGGTTTTTTTTCAATAAATTGGCGGGTATTGTCGCGAATGGCATCGCGTTGTCGATCAATATGCTGCAGATCTTCAAAGGTAATGTCAGAAATATATTTAACAGGCTGCAAATAGCCGATGCTGCCAAAAATACTATCTCGTCTACGCCAGCGAAATGCCCGCGCAGTTTGCCAATCATTTGGGGTAATTGGTTGAGGTAAAAATGTTTCTAAATGAGTCAATAGCCGATCTAGCTTGTCATTCATAAGTTTGCCTAGTTAATGGTCTTAAGAGCGGTAATCAGCATTGATGGAAACATAATCATGCGATAAATCACAGGTCCAAATAGTTTGCGTCGCGGTGCCACGTCCCAAATCAATTTTCACGGTAATTTCAGCTTCTTGCATTACCGCTTGCCCGTCTGCCTCTAAATAACTTGGATTACGCCCACCATTTTTAGCAACCCACACATTACCAAGCCAAAGCTGTACTTGATTAACATCGAGTTCAGCAATACCGGCATAACCAATAGCAGCTAGGATACGGCCTAAATTAGGGTCGCTAGCAAAGAAAGCGGTTTTCACTAAAGGGGAGTGAGCCACTGCTTTAGCAACTAAGCGACATTCTTGCGTGGTTTTTCCGCCCACCACTGTAATGGTAATGAATTTAGTTGCGCCTTCGCCATCACGCACAATCATTTGCGCTAATTGCTTCGCTAAATCAATCAGTCCCTCTCGAACTACCTTATATAGTGGCTCATTTCTGTTTTGTACTGTTAGCGCAGACTGACCGGTAGCAATGACAATAAAGGAATCATTAGTAGACGTATCGCCATCAATCGTGATTGCATTAAAAGAAAGATCTGCCACTTCCCGGGTTAACTCCTGTAATAAGCCGGGTGCAAAAGCGACATCGGTGGCTATAAAGCCCAACATGGTTGCCATATTGGGATGGATCATGCCTGCGCCCTTACAAATACCGGTCATACTCACTTTACCCTGAGGCGTATCAAGCGTCAGCGAAGCTGCTTTGGGCTGCGTATCCGTAGTCATGATCGCTTCCGCCGCCGCAAACCAATGGTCTTCGTCTAAATTTGCAATTGCC
>CANKKB010000095.1 GCA_947482555.1 Burkholderiaceae bacterium
CCACGATGAAATTATTTAGAACGATTTTTTATCTTGTCATTATTTTGATTGGCGTACTTGCGCCGTGGTTTTTTTATCCGATTTTTTTAATGAAGATTTTATGTTTTGCTTTGTTTGCTGCAGCATTTAATTTGTTATTGGGATATACCGGCTTGCTTTCATTTGGTCACGCAGCTTTTTTTGGCGGCGGCGGTTATGCATTAGGATTTTTTATGCGTAATGCTGGACTTTCGCCGGAGCTCGGAATTATTTTAGGAACTACGTTTGCAGCTTGTTTGGGTGCTGCAATGGGTGGCTTGGCAATTCGTCGGCAGGGAATTTATTTTTCGATGATTACTTTGGCCTTGGCGCAAATGTTTTATTTTATTTGTTTGCAAGCCCCCATTACCGGCGGCGAAGATGGCTTTCAGGGAATTCCAAGAGGGAGTTTATTTGGCTTGATTGATTTAAGCGATGACCTTACTTTGTATTATTTTATTTTATGCCTCGTTGTGTTTGGATTTTTATTAATTGCCCGCATTGTGGCATCGCCTTTTGGGCAAGTGCTCAAAGCAATTAAAGAAAATGAGCCGCGGGCAATTTCTTTGGGCTATGAAGTAAATCAATTTAAGTTTTTAGTGTTCGTTTTGTCTGCCGCCTTAGCAGGATTAGCGGGAAGCGCGCAGGCTTTGGTACTGGGCTTTGAAACGCTTAGCGACGTGCATTGGTCGATGTCGGGCTTGGTTATTTTAATGACCTTAGTGGGCGGTGTTGGTACTTTGATTGGCCCATTAGTAGGGTCGTTGGTCATTGTGGTGCTTGAACAGCGAGTAGGTGAGATCGGCAACTTTTTAGCAAAACTAACCAGCGTACAGTGGTTTAATTCGCTGGGCGAATCGGTCACGATTGTTACCGGACTAATTTTTATTTTGTGTGTAATGCTCTTTCGCAAAGGCTTGGTCGGGTATTTTATAAAACAAAAATAAGCCCCATTATTTAAAGAGCGCATCATCGAATTTTCAATTTACTTATGGCCAATGTTATTGGCGCTCGCTTTTTTTGCGGGACTGGTTGATGCGGTTGCTGGCGGTGGCGGCCTAATTCAGTTGCCAGCACTGTTTGCTACTTATCCTGAACTACCGCCGGCAGCGCTGATGTCAACCAATAAGGTTGCTGCAATTGGTGGCACGATAAATGCAGCGCGACGCTATTTGCGACATGTGGATTTGCCGTGGGCGCTTGTAGGCCCTGCCATTGTGTTTGGTTTTATAGGTGCCTTACTTGGCGCGCAAGCGGTGACGGTATTTCCTGCTGAGCCCCTGCGTAAGGCCTTGCCTTTCTTGCTTTTGTTTTTATTGTTTTATACCTGGTTTCAGCCCGCTTTAGGTGGCGTGCATCAACCAGTTGAAAGTGGCTTTTTAACGCAGCTTAAGGCGGCGTGCATGGGCTTAACGATTGGCTTTTATGATGGATTTTTTGGGCCAGGCACTGGTAGTTTTTTATTATTTGGCTTTGTACGTTTTTTTAACTTTGATTTTTTGCATGCTTCAGCAGCAACTAAGTTAGTCAATGTGGCAACGAATTTAGCGGCAATTGGATTATTTGCTAGTTTGGGCTACATTAATTGGCCGCTAGGGTTGGCGATGATGGTGGCAAATATTGCAGGTAGTCAGTATGGCAGTAAGTTAGCAATTCGCCACGGCAGCACCTTTGTGCGGAAAACCTTTTTAATTGTGGTGAGTGTCCTCATCGCAAAATCGGCTTACGATGGCTTTTTTACTAATTAAATCAATAGCTTACTAGATATTATTAGGACTTAATCCGAGCCAAATGAACTAGGGTGGTATTTGCATGGGGCAAATTTGTTTCACGTGAAACACACAAAATGCTATGATCATCGCCCTATCTTGGGTAATTCATGCGCTATTCCAAAAATTTTGAGGTGATTGTTGTTGGTGGGGGCCACGCTGGCACCGAAGCCGCGCTTGCAGCCGCGAGAATGGGCTGCGATACCCTGCTGATCACCCATAATATTGAAACCTTGGGCGCTATGAGCTGTAATCCATCAATCGGCGGAATTGGCAAGGGTCATTTGGTTAAAGAAATTGATGCATTGGGCGGCGCTATGGCGGCGGCTACGGATGAGGCTGGTATTCAATTTCGCATCCTTAACTCAAGCAAAGGCCCAGCAGTGCGGGCCACTCGGGCCCAAGGCGACCGTATTTTATATCGTGCTGCCATTCGTCGGCGCCTCGAAAACCAGCCTAAGCTAACCTTATTTCAAGCAGCGGTAGACGATCTGGTGGTGGTGGACAATCGCGTTCAGGGGGTAGTTTCAGCCCTGGGCCTAACTTTTTATGCACCACGAATCGTATTAACGGCGGGCACTTTTTTGGGCGGCAAAATTCATGTAGGATTAGATAGTCATGCGGGGGGCCGTGCCGGTGATCCAGCAGCCAATACCCTATCGTTGCGACTGAAAGAACTGCACTTACCTCAGGGGCGCCTCAAAACTGGCACCCCACCCCGAATTGATGGCCGCACCATTGATTTTTCAGTGATGCAAGAACAGCCAGGCGACCTTGATCCCGTGCCATGCTTTTCATTTTTGGGGCGCCCAGAACAGCACCCTCGCCAAGTGTCCTGCTGGATTACCCATACTAATGAGCAAACCCACAATATCATTCGGCGCGGGCTTGATCGCTCACCAATGTATACAGGCGTCATAGAGGGCGTGGGACCAAGATATTGCCCTTCAATTGAAGACAAAATTCATCGCTTTAAGGCTAAAAATAGCCACCAAATCTTTTTAGAGCCCGAAGGCCTGACAACGAATGAGTTTTATCCTAACGGTATTTCTACCAGCCTCCCCTTTGACATTCAATTTGAGTTGGTAAGAAGCATTCGGGGGCTTGAGGCGGCAACAATCTTGCGTCCTGGCTATGCGATTGAGTACGATTTCTTTGATCCGCAGCACTTGCGGCACACCCTAGAAACAAAAGCCATTGCCGGACTCTATTTTGCAGGCCAAATTAATGGCACAACTGGCTACGAAGAGGCTGCTGCACAGGGCTTGCTGGCTGGTATTAATGCCGCTTTAGCCGTTTTGGGTAAAGAGGCGTGGGTACCCAAGCGAAGTGAATCCTATATCGGCGTATTGGTAGACGACTTAATTACGCGCGGTGTGCAAGAGCCCTATCGCATGTTTACAAGTCGGGCTGAGTATCGCCTGAGTTTGCGTGAAGATAACGCAGATTTGCGCTTAACCCCAATCGGTCGTAAGCTGGGCTTGGTTGATAACACGCGTTGGGTGGTTTTTTGCGAAAAAGAGTCAGCTGTTTCACGTGAAACATTGCGCCTCAATAGTGTTTGGGTTGGCCCCCGCCATGAAAAAGCGGATGCCTTGGCGCTTATTTTGGGCCAAACGCTGGCACATGAGTGCTCCTTAGCCGAAATTCTGCGGCGACCGAGTCTAAGCTATGACGATTTAATGGCGACCGAAGGTGGCTTTTGGCATCCTGGCGATTTGGCGGATGATCCCATTTTAGATCGGCAAATTAAAGACCAAGTAGAGATTGCAATTAAATATCAGGGCTATATAGACCGGCAAAGCGCAGAAATTTCACGCCACGAGCATTTTGAGGGCCTTAATCTGCCAGCAAACTTGGATTACCTCGAGGTTCGCGGCTTATCGGCTGAAGCCCAGCAGAAGCTAAATTTTCATAAGCCCGCCACGCTTGGTCATGCTGCTCGTATTTCAGGCGTCACCCCTGCCGCTATTTCCCTATTGCTAGTTCATTTGCGAAAAGGGCTTGGCAAAAGCACGGCTCCCTTATGAGATTTGTACACCAATGAGCCAGTTAACAGATGGGCTCACAGATTTAAAGGTTAGCTTATCGCCCACCGCTGTAGCTGAGCTCGAACTATTTTTGCTCGAGTTAGAGCGATGGAATCAGGTTCATAATTTGACCACCATTGCTGGAGAAAATGACTCTGTAAGCTTGCATCTCCTTGATTCTATTGCAATTTTACCCGGAATCACCACAGCACTACTAGCCCAAGCCGGGCTTAAATCGCAGACCGGTAAGCAAGCCTATAAAATTGCTGATTTAGGGTCTGGCGGCGGCTTGCCGGCAATTCCTTTGGCTATTGCAGAGCCCGAATGGCGCTTTAGCCTGATTGAAAAAGTTCGTAAAAAGACCGCTTTTTTACAGCACTTGAAAGGCAAAATGCATTTAAATAATGTGGAAATACTGACAGCACGAGTTGAGGATGCTGGGCAACAGTATTCCGGCCACTTTGATGCAGTAATTTCACGCGCCTTTACCAATTTGGCAGATTTTTTGCGCTTGGCTGAACCCTTTTTGAAGCCTACTGGCCTGGTTTTTGCGATGAAGGCAAAAAACGTTGCGGCTGAAATTAGCGCGTTACCAAAAGATCGGTGGCGCTTGGTTACCGATATGCCTGTTCGCTTACCGAATCGCGCGGTCGAGCGACATTTGCTCACCTTCGCTTTTAACCACTAATCTTTTTTAATATGGCCAAAACTTTCTGTGTTGCCAATCAAAAAGGCGGCGTCGGCAAAACCACCACTGCCGTAAATTTAGCGGCGGGCTTAGTTGGTCATCAGCAACGCGTGCTCTTGGTTGATTTAGACCCGCAAGGCAATGCAACCATGGGTTCGGGCATAGAAAAAAGCGACTTAACTAAAAGCGTTTATCACGTATTAATCGGTCATGCTACCGTGCAAGAGACAGTGCAACGCTGTCCGAGCGTTGGCTACGATGTATTGCCGGCAAACCGAGATTTAGCCGGCGCAGAAATTGAGCTGGTTGACTTTGATGAGCGCGAGCTACTCCTCAAAACTGCTTTGAGTAGCGTTGCACATGACTACGATTTTATTTTGATTGATTGTCCGCCAGCCCTTTCATTGCTTACTTTAAACGGCTTATGTGCAGCGAATGGCGTGATTGTGCCTATGCAGTGTGAGTACTTTGCCTTAGAGGGCTTATCCGACCTTGTAAATACAATTAAGCAGGTGCATGCCAAGTTAAATCCAGATCTTGTCATCATTGGTTTATTGCGCGTCATGTTCGATTCACGCATGACATTGCAGCAGCAAGTGTCTGAGCAGTTGCTGCTGCACTTTGGCGATAAAGTTTTTAGTTCAATTATTCCCCGTAATGTGCGCTTGGCTGAAGCCCCCTCCTACGGCATGCCAGGAATTGCTTTTGATAAAGCTTCCCGAGGTGCGCAAGCTTACTTAGAGTTTGGTGCAGAAATGATCCTGCGGGTTGAGGCGATGAACCTAACGCAGAAAAAACTATCCGAGGTGAAGTCATGAGTATTGCCAAGAAAAAAGGCCTAGGCCGAGGACTTGATGCTTTATTAGGCGAAAAAAAACAGCCTGAATTAGCGGGCACCGGTGTCACCTCCCTGCCCTTGAGCGCCTTGCAGGCGGGCAAGTATCAACCACGTCAACAGATCAAGTCAGAGGGCTTGCAAGAGTTAGCCGAGAGCATCCGTGAGCAGGGCATTATGCAACCCCTACTAGTGCGTGAGGTGGCGCCAGGCAAATATGAAATTATTGCCGGCGAGCGACGTTTTCGTGCGGCCCAGCTGGCTGGCTTATCGGCTGTACCTGTTTTAATTAGCATGGCAGATGATCGCGCAGCAGCAGCCATGGCCTTAATTGAGAATATGCAGCGCGAAGATTTAAACCCTCTGGAGGAATCGCAGGGCTTAGCGCGCCTCATTGCAGAGTTTGGTTTTACCCATGAGGCCGCCGCCAAGGCGGTTGGTAAATCGCGTAGCGCAATCAGTAACCTACTCCGCCTCATTCAACTGGCCAAGCCAGTACAGGCCATGTTAATGGCTGGTGAACTCGATATGGGGCATGCCCGCGCTTTATTGCCTTTACCAGGGGCAAGCCAAATTATTTTGGCCCAACGGATTGTGGCGCAAGGCTTATCGGTTCGCGAGGCCGAAAAGATGGCAAGCGCTGCCGCGATTGCGATTGGTCAAATTGGTCAGAAAAAAACGCTTTTGACCTCAGCCTCAGCACAAGCCAATAAAGACCCTGATTTACGCCGATTAGCGCAAGAAATTGCCGACTTAATTGGCTTGGCGGCACAATTTAAAATTAAAAACAAGGGCGGCGAGCTTTGTATTCGTTTTAGCCAATTTGATGAATTAGATGCCTTACTAAAAAAGTTGGGTATTAGTGGTTTATAGGAAAAATACTCACTAAAAAGTTCAAAAACAATTGACCAATAATGATGACACCACTAAAATTTGCGGGCTAAATTGATTACCCAAAAGAATCAATTTCCGCCTAAGTATGAATGGGAAGAGCCCGAAGAGGCTTTTCGGACCTACAGCAAGGCAGAACTGAGTGCTTTACGGGCTGCACAGCCTGCGCAATTTTTTGCTCAGTCATCATGGCGAGTTATTTTGGGTCAGGTGCTAGTCACCTTGCTTAGTGCAGTCGTTTGTAGTTTTTTTGGTAGCCCGCTGGGTATAAACCTTTATACTCAGTCGGCTTTAGTGGGTGGTTTAATTGGGGTTTTGCCGGCAACCATATTTTTGTTGCGCTTACAAATAGCAAGCAATCCTAACAAGCCCAGCGCGGGACGGTTTTTGGCGGCGGTGATTTCAGGCGAATTAATTAAAATCGCCCTGACCTTAGCGCTGTTTGTGGGGTTTGCGGTAAAGCAGCCAGACTTAAAATGGCTGCCGTTGTTGCTAACTTATTTTTTAACCTTGAAATGCTATTGGTTTGTGTGGCGCTTCAAGCGGGCAGCAAAATGATTGAAACAGGGAATTGTTGATAGATGTCTAGCGAAGCAAATCTGGCAAGCGGAGCCGCATCGCACGGTGCAGCCGAAGTCATTACACCCA
>CANKKB010000096.1 GCA_947482555.1 Burkholderiaceae bacterium
AGATGGTGATGGTGATAAGCGGATTGATTTAAAAGTCAGCGCTAAAGATTCCATCGCTAGCGTAGCCAATTTTTTGCAACAACAAGGCTGGCAAGTTGGGATGCCAATTTACTTCTCGCTTTTACCGACTTCACAAGCAGTTGCTGCCGCTGCACAACTTGCCGATGGCGAACCCAACCCAAAACATACTATTCAGGAGCTCATTGGACTTGGGATCCTGGCAACTGAGCGGGGGGATCTGCAAATGGGTGGGGTCAGCCCAACAAGCAAAGCGCTCATTGTTGATTTACCCTATCTTGATAAAAATGGCCTTGAACAAACTCGTTATGTGGTCGGTCTAGCGAATTTTCTCAGTATTGTTAACTACAACCGCAGTTATTTTTATGCCCAAAGTGTGGCGGAATTTGCAGAAGCCTTGGGTTATGGAAATAAAAGTGTTGTCCCCGTTATTTCTCAAGCCACTCAATCAAGGACTGCTGAAAAGCAAATAACCCCAATGCATTCGACTAAATCAAAAGCTAGCGTTAAGAAAAAACGGCAGAAAACTAATATCCCCAATTAAGCGGGAAATACACCTGTCGACAAATAGCGATCGCCACGATCGCAAACAATGAAAACAATAGTAGCATTTTCTACTTCTTGCGCAATCCGCAAAGCAATAACCAAAGCACCAGCCGCAGAAATTCCGCAAAAAATTCCTTCTTCCGCAGCCATTCGACGTGCCATTTCTTCTGCAGCCGATTGGGTAACGTACTCAATACGATCGACGCGCTCACCTTCATAAATTTTCGGTAAATAAGCTGGCGCCCATTTACGAATTCCCGGAATTTGCGAACCTTCAGCAGGCTGTGCACCAATAATTTGAATCGCTGGATTCATCATCTTTAAGTACGTAGAGACACCAGTAATCGTTCCAGTGGTGCCCATGGCTGAGACAAAGTGCGTAACTTGACCATGAGTATCTCGCCAAATTTCAGGGCCCGTCGTTTCTATATGAGCACGGGGATTATCAGTATTGGCAAATTGATCGAGTAAGCGGCCACGACCCTCGCGTTGCAGTTGCACGGCATAATCGCGCGCTAACTCCATGCCCCCAGAAGCAGAAGTTAAGATTAATTGGGCGCCATACGCTGTCATACTTTGGCGACGCTCTAGACTTTGATTCTCCGGCATGACCAAGAGCATTTTGTATCCCAACATCGCTGCTGTCATGGCCAAGGCTATTCCCGTATTACCACTCGTTGCCTCAATCAAGGTATCGCCTGGTTGAATTTCGCCACGCTCTTGTGCACGTCGAATCATTGATAAGGCTGCACGATCTTTTACCGAGCCCGCGGGATTATTACCTTCTAATTTACCTAAAATGAGGTTTTTGCGGGGCTCACCTACAGATCCAGGGATTCGCTGCAAACGCACCAAAGGCGTATTGCCGACGGTATCGGCAATCGTAAGATAAGCAGGAATCGGGGCTAAGTCTGGAACGGCAGGCAAATTCATTAGTTCATTTTAGCCACATTGGAAATTGCCTGCCGTGAGCTGAATTGCTGCACTTAGGGCAACAGATTAGCTGATTTGGCGCCTGAGCTGCGGCTTAATTTCTTTGTGACGCTTTTCCTGAATAGGCCTTTTCACGCTCAGACCCTTTATTAGTTGGCTTGCGACGACCTCCAACATACTCAGTACGACTCTTGCTTTTAGTGTCGCGATACCCACCAGCCGCCTCAATCGCCAGGCCGTTATCAATTAATTTTTCTACAGATTTAGAACCAATACCACGGACACGCTTCTGCAAATCATCAGCATCTTGAAAAATACCCCCTTCTTCTCGCGCAGTAATAATTGCTCGAGCTCGAGCTGGCCCAATACCTTTAATGCTTTCGAGCTCGCTTTGGCTAGCCGTATTCACATTAATACCATCATTAGATGCTACTGCGGTGTTATGCAGCATCCCCCAAGATGCAATAAGTGTCGTGACAAAAGCCAGCTTTAAAAATAGATTACGCAAAACTGAATTCAAATTCAAAACCATAAATTCTCCAAAAAATGACACGTTAATGATGAGTCGCAAGCTGAAGCCTGCGAAGCATTACAACGAAATCGGAGAAAGTGAGTTGACTAAAAAAACAGGATTAGATCGGTTGAGCTAAAAAATCAGCATTTGCTGACAGCCAGTCGACATAGTGACTGACACCCTGCTCAACATTGAGGAAGGCATTAGGATAGCCAATAGCGCGCAATTGTTGCATATCTGCTTGCGTAAAACACTGGTACTTGCCCTTTAAATCATCCGGAAACGGAATGTATTGAATCAAACCAGCTTTAACTAATTCAGGTAGAGTCAGTGGCGGATCGCCTGCGGCTTTGCGCAAAGAGTTCACTACTGCACAAGCGACGTCATTAAAAGGTTGGGCTTGACCAGTACCTAAATTAAAAATGCCACTTTTTTCAGGGTGGTCAAAGAAAAATAAATTGACTTTAACCACATCTTCGATCGAAACAAAATCACGACTTTGTTCACCAGACTGATTGCCACCATACTCGCCAAATAATTTTACAAAACCCTGTTTTTTAAACTGGTGAAATTGATGAAACGCGACCGATGCCATTCGGCCTTTATGCGATTCACGCGAACCATAAACATTAAAGTATCGGAGGCCAACCACTTGTGCTGTATTAGCATTCTCAGCAAACTTGGCACGCATATATTGATCAAATAAAAATTTTGAATAGCCATATACATTCAGTGGCTTTTCATATTGACGGTCTTCTACAAATTGCTCAGAGCCACCATACACTGCAGCTGAAGAGGCATATAAGAAAGAAGCCTTTTGCGCCATGCAGGTTTCGTAAACATCAATTGAATATTGATAGTTGTTCGCCATCATGAAAACACCATCGCTCTCCATGGTGTCTGAACAGGCGCCTTGATGGAAAACCGCCCTAACCTGACCAAACCAGCCTTTTTTAAAACCATTAATAAAGGCAGCCTTATCGACATAATCAGCTATATGCAGATCGGCCATATTGCGAAATTTATCACCTTGAGTCAAATCGTCAACGGCAATGATCTGCTGCTCACCGCGCGCATTGAGTGCGGCAACTAAATTAGAGCCGATGAAACCAGCGGCGCCAGTAACGATAATGGTCACTGTAACTCCTCGCTAGTTACTGTTGCTGTACCTAACTTACCTACTACTATTCCGCCAGCACGATTAGCCAAAGCCATGGCTCGCTCAAGCGGCCAAGCAGCTGCAAGCGCCACTGCTAAAGTCGCAATAACAGTATCACCCGCACCAGAGACATCAAACACTTCGCGGGCTTGAGCACGCACATGGCTGACACCGGCATCGGTATACAAACTCATGCCATCTTCTGAACGGGTTAGAAGTAAGGCTTGAATGTCCAAGGAACGTCGTAAGGCTTGCGCACGCTCGGTAAGCTCATCCTCACTAGCCCATTTGCCAACGACTTGCCGCAACTCACCGCGATTCGGCGTAATGACTGTTGCGCCCCGATAACGTTCAAAGTCACTCCCTTTGGGATCAACTAAGATAATTTTCTGTTTGGCTTTAGCTTGCAAAATCATGGTGGCAACTTGATCTAAAGCGCCTTTGCCGTAATCCGAAAGAATCACTGCATCGACTGCGCCAAGTAAAGATTCGAAACGAGCCAATTTGTGCTCTAAAGCAGCGGCACTAGGCGCCTCTTCAAAATCAAGGCGAATCAATTGTTGTTGCCGCGCAATGACGCGCAATTTAACAGTGGTGGGTACTTTGGTATCTTGCTCTAAGTGGCTATCAACACCACTAGCTAAGAGCAGTTCGCTCACGCGAGTTCCAGCTTCATCCACCCCCACTACGCCCAACAAACTGGTTTTCGCACCCAAAGCTGCCACATTTCGGGCCACATTGGCGGCACCACCTAAGCGCTCATCAATTTTTGCTACCTGAACTATTGGTACGGGCGCCTCCGGAGAAATGCGCTCGCTATCGCCAAACCAATAGCGATCCAACATGACATCCCCCACCACCAAGATGCGGGTTTGTTGAAATTGTGCGGCTTGTGCTTTTTCGACCATCTGCTGTATGTTTATTTAGCTTGTAATTTTTAGTGAATTTTACTGACTGACTTAACTATGCCGCCCGATGCCAAAATACTCAATACCCAATTCTTGCATAGTTAAGGGCTCATATAAATTTCGGCCATCAAAAATAATCGGATTTTTCAACTTTTGTTTCAACTGCTCAAAATCAGGACTACGGAAAGCTTTCCATTCAGTCACTATCACCAGAGCATCGCAAGCTTCAACCGCATCCATAGAACCATTTACCATGCTAACCTTTTTTAAGCCAGCAGGATTGTCTTTAAAATCAGCTTCAAGGCAGTGTTGTGCCTCTGCCATGGCAACAGGATCATAAGCAACGACACTAGCCCCGCGTTGGACTAATTCTTGAATAATCACGCGACTCGGAGCCTCACGCATATCATCCGTATTTGGCTTAAAAGCTAAACCCCATAAAGCAAATTTCAAGCCAATTAGATCATTACCAAAACGTTTCACTATTTTTTCAATCAAGATCGTTTTTTGGGCTTCGTTCACCACCTCAACAGCCTGCAAAATTTTTAAATCACGACCATGCTCTAGTGCTGTTTTACTCAACGCTGAAACATCTTTGGGGAAGCATGAGCCGCCATATCCAGTGCCAGAGTATAAAAAACCATAACCAATTCGAGAGTCAGAGCCAATTCCCTGTCTTACCGACTCAATATCTGCACCCACGATATCGGCCAAATTAGCTAACTCATTCATAAACGAAATACGCGTTGCCAACATTGCATTTGCAGCATACTTCGTGAGCTCAGCACTTTTTACGTCCATATAGTAGGTACGCTCATGATGACGATTAAAGGGGGCATAAAGCTTCCGCATTTGTTCGCGAGCGCGTAAGCCCGCAGCATCGCTAGCAGTGCCAATCACAATGCGATCAGGGCGCATAAAATCTTCAACTGCGGCACCTTCTTTTAAAAACTCTGGGTTTGACACTACTGACCAGAGATCAAAATTTACGTTACGTAGTTTTAGTTCTGCTGCAATTGCTGCAGTCACTCGGTCGGCAGTACCCACCGGCACCGTAGATTTATCAACAATCACTTTTGGGGATGTCATATGACGACCAATATTACGTGCTGCAGCTACTACATACTGCAAATCTGCAGAGCCATCTTCATCGGGGGGCGTACCGACCGCAATAAATTGAATTTCGCCATGCGCCACGCTTGCCGCAATATCGGTAGAAAATTGCAAACGTCCAGCCGCGCGATTTCGCTCAATGACCTCTTTGAGGCCAGGCTCAAAAATAGGTACTCCACCTGAATTTAAGGTGGCTATTTTTTTCGGGTCCAGATCTAGACAAAAAACGTCATTACCAATTTCAGCTAAACAGGCACCAGTTACTAACCCAACATATCCACTACCAACAATGGTCACTTTCATGAATCTATCCTTACGCCTTTAGCACAGGTCAACATTACGCAGATGGGCCGCTAATCGCGCCCTCTGATCTACGTGGGGAGTATGCCTCCCAATGATTACAACCCGGACATTGCCAATAAAAACGTCTTGCCCTAAAGCCACAATTACCGCAGGTATAGCGAGCTAATGAGGTTGTACGCAGTTTTAGCAACCCTAGGGTTGCCTGTAAGTCGGTGATGCGTGTGGCTGGGCCATCAGTCTTTGCTAAAGTCAAACGGGTTTCAGCTAGCTTTGCTAAGGCGCTTAAGCTAGGCGAATGTTGCATGACCTCAACTAACATCGCTTCTGCTGCATTTGCACCCAATAAGTTCATGGTGTGCTTATGCACTATATCTAATAATTCTCCTGAGCCTTGCGTTGGTAATAAATCAGCTAGCTGATTTAAGCCCTCCTTAGCCCTATCTAAGCTAGTAAAAGCAGCCATCCAACGATCTGCAACTAAATGCATATATGCAGGGTGATTTTGGGCAATTAAATTCCAAGCCTCTATCGCTTGCGCTGGCCGGTCCATCGCAAGCAAATAATCGCCTTGCAAAATAAGTGCGCGAGCTTGATTGGGAACGGCCTGTAAAGCCCGCTCAATCGATTGTTCGGCCTCGAGGAGATCACTCCTGCGCAACGCTTCTTGGGCTATTTCACAATGAAACTGGGCAATTTCTATTTGGTGACTTTTATTTTGTAAAGCAGCAAGCTCAGTGGCGGCAACGATGGCTTTTTTCCAATCGCGCTCAACTTGATACATCTCTAATAAACTTTCTTTCGCTGGAACGGCGTATTTACCTTCACCCACGCGGTTTAAAGAGGCCTCGGCACGATCTAATAAGCCAGCACGTAAAAAATCGCGGCCTAATTCATAAGCGGCGTGATCGCGATCGCGCGATTTTAAGTCGGTGCGGTTGGCTAAATGCTGATGTACTCGAATTGCGCGCTCGGTTTCACCTCTGCGGCGAAATAAATTACCTAATGAGAAATGTAATTCGATGGTCTCAGGGTCAAGTTGCGCAATTTTGACGAGGGTTTCGATAGCCTGATCAGGCTGCTCATTCAGTAAAAGACTTAAGCCTTTAAAAGTTGAGCGCTGTTGACGCATGCGCTCTTGTTCGTCCATTCGGCTTTCTAAACGAAAATCCCACCGCGATGCTAGCCACCCCAAACCAAACAACACCGGCAAGAGCAATAACCATGCGGTTTCAATCTGAATCATGACGCCCAAAGCGACTAAGCACCCGAACTACCTTTGGCTTTATGCGCTTGATAATCGACTCGTTCGCGAAGTTCTTTGCCCGGCTTGAAGTGCGGCACCCGTTTTTCG
>CANKKB010000097.1 GCA_947482555.1 Burkholderiaceae bacterium
CGATTTGGCAGTTGCCCATTTAAATGAAATTGAGATTATTTCGCTAGCTTTAGAAAAAGCCATTATTGGCTCGCATCGCCATGTGTTCGGTGTATTTTTTTGGTTTCTGATGCCCCTTGGACCTGGCGGCGTGGTTTTATATCGTTTAGCCGATATGGCAGCCGAGCGTTGGGGTAAGCACGTGCCAAATTCACTCCACTTAGAAGCTGCAGCGCGTCATTTCTTTTATGTGCTCGATTGGGTGCCGGCACGTTTAACAGCGATGAGTTTTGCTTTGGCCGGTAATTTTGAAGACACTATTTATGCTTGGCGCTATCTCACGCATAAGTGGGCCGATGAATTATCAGCGGTGATTTTAGCGGCTGGTAGCGGTGCTCTCGGCGTGCGCTTAGGTGAGCCTTTACGTGAGCCCGATAGTGAAGAGGCTTTGCGCATGGCCGAAGCAGGCGAGGCGCCGATTTACGATGTAGGACTTGAGCCGAGTGAAAGAACTTTGCGCTCTGCAATTGGTTTAGTCTGGCGGGTGATTATTGCTCTGATGATTTTGTTGGCAATGTTGACCATCGCTGTTTGGCTGTAGAAATTCCCATAATTTGAGTATCAGCAGTTTGCGAGTCTGAGCGTAGTTGACGAAATAAAGTCAAACGCTCTGGTGCAATGAGGTGTTTAGCAACCGCCTCACGAATCACGCAGCCTGGCTCTGTTTCATGGGCGCAATTATGAAAACGACAGTGTCCAAGATAGCCTTTGAACTCTCGAAATGCATGTTGTAACTCACTCACTGATAAATGAGCAAGACCAAATTCTTGAAAACCGGGTGAGTCGATGAGGGCGCCTAATTTACCGTCTGCTATACCCCATTCACTTGGTAAATCAAAGTAGCGACAGGCGGTAGTGGTATGTTTACCCGTATCAAGGCGTACCGAATACTCTTGGGTGACAGCTGCGGCATTGGGCACCCAACGATTGAGTAGGCTTGATTTGCCCATGCCCGATTGGCCAACTAGCACAGAGACTTTTCCTTGCAGCGCCCCATGAAGCCGCTCGAGTGAGGCGGCATCAAATTTTGCTGAGACTTCACTCACTGGATAACCCATACGTGCATAGGGTTCAATTAATTTACGTGCGGTTTCAATTGAGTCGCTTAAGTCACACTTATTGAGCAAGATATGCAAGCCGATTTGATTAGCCTCCGCTGCCACTACTGCTCGTCCTAGCAGGTCTGGTGAAAAAGCGGGTTGAGTTGCCAAGACCACAAGAATTTGATCAACGTTAGCGGCGATTAATTTACTTTTAAATGCATCGGAGCGATACAGTAAGTTACGTCGGGGCTCGATTTCAATTAAGCGCGCTTGAGCAGCAGAGCTATTTTCTAATTGCAAAATATCACCAACAGCACCCAAGTGGCGTTTGCCCGGTGTGGTCACTTCAATTAGTGGCCCACTATGTGATGGGCAGGTGGCGCCATCAGGATGTAGGGTTTGGGCTAAATAATGCCTGCCATACGAGGCTATTAGTAAGGCGCGACTAATTGACATAGAACGCAGGCCATTGGACTCAAGATAGGTTTAGCGGCATTGCTGTAAATTGGCAATGCGCAAGGGCGCAGGGGGGTGTGAACTATAGAAGGCTGTGTAGATAGGGTCGGGAGTTAAGGTTGAAGCATTGTCTTGGTATAGCTTCACTAAAGCAGAAATTAAGTCGCTAGCAGACGATTTTTCAGCCGCAAAGTTGTCCGCCTCATATTCATGTTTACGGGAAGCTAGGCTATTAAGCGGGGTGAGGAAAAATCCAAATACGGGTGATACCAGCATAAATAAGGCCAGTGCTAAACCACCGTTATAACCAGCAAGACTCGGTGTCACGCCCAGTTCAATATAGAACCAGGGTTGTGCGCTAAGCCAGCCTAAGAGCGCCAGGACCACTAAGCTAAGGGCGAATGACACCAATAAACGTTTGCGAATATGTTTACGTTTGAAGTGACCTAACTCATGCGCTAAAACCGCCTCGACTTCACCTGGATTTAGTTTCTCAATTAGGGTATCGAAAAAGACAATCCGCTTCGCTTTACCAATCCCCGTGAAATAAGCATTGCCGTGGGCGCTACGCGTACTACCATCCATGACAAAGAGGCCCTGACTAGCAAAGTCACAGCGTTTTAAGAGTTGTTCAATTTGGATTTTGAGAGGGCCATCTTCAAGGGCTTTAAATTTATTAAAGAGTGGCGCAATAAAGGTTGGAAATAGCCATAGTAATAAACCATTGAATGCAGTCCAAACAAACCAAGTCCAAAGCCACCAGAGTGGCCCTGCCTCAGCCATTAAGCTGAGGATTACCCACAGCAGTGGCAGTCCGAGAGCAGCGCCTAAGGCTAAACCTTTCAACAAATCGAGCCAAAAAATTTTTGGCGTCATGCGATTAAAGCCGAAGGCTTCTTCAAGCTTGAATTGTTTGTACCAACTAAAAGGGAGATCGATTACCCCGCTAATGATGAAGATGCTGCACAGTAAAGTGATTTGTTGCAAAATGCCATCTCCAAGCTTTTGCGTCAGTATTTGATTTAAATATTCCAGACCACCCAAGAGCGTGAAGCCGATTAAAACGATGGCGCTCAATATATTTTCGAGGTTGCCTAGACGTAATTTAGCGATGGTGTAGTCGGCAGCTTTTTGATGTTCTGCTAACGAGATCTTGGCCGCAAACTCGGTTGGAACAGCATCACGAAATTGGGCTACATGCCGCAGCTGACGCTGAGCAAGCCAGTAGCGCATGCCAAAGCTGAGAAAAAAGGCAATCAAGAAGATAATTGTGAAGGTCATGAGATGATTATAGTTATGAGTGAAAAAACTGCCTTAAGCACTGCTAGCGAGTCATTAATTTGGGTTGATATGGAAATGTCAGGTCTTAAGCCCGAAAGTGACCGAATTCTGGAAATTGCCCTCGTTATTACTGATGCCAACTTGAATATACTGGCTACCGCACCCGTTTATGTCGTCCATCAAAGCGATGTGGTTTTAGACGGCATGGACTCTTGGAATACCGGCACACATAGTAAATCAGGCTTAATTGATAAGGTGAAGGCCTCAATTTTTGATGAAGTCATGGTTGAACAATCTGCCATCGATTTTCTTAAGCAATACCTGAAAGCAGGAGCTTCTCCGATGTGTGGCAATTCAATTTGTCAGGACCGCCGTTTTATGGCGCGCTATATGCCTAAGCTTGAAGCGTTTTTTCATTATCGCAATGTTGATGTATCCACCATTAAAGAATTGGCGAAACGCTGGCAACCCAATTTAATGAAAGGCTTTGCGAAGCAGCAAGCGCATACGGCTTTAGCGGATATTTTAGAATCGATTGAAGAATTAAAGTATTACCGCGAAAAATTCTTTATTGCCTCTAATCAGTAAGCTTTCGCAAATGCAGGACAGCATCGCGGCAACCGCTACTTTTTCAGTGCACTTTTTGGCCGAAAAGCTTTCACTACAGTTTCATTGGTTTCTATATAGGGTCCACCAATGAGGTCGATACAATAAGGCACTGCGGCAAAAATACCTGGGACAAGTACTTTGCCATCGACATCTTTAAGGCCTTCTAACGTTTCTTTAATTGACTTTGGTTGCCCTGGTAAATTAATAATTAATGCCGCATGGTCAACAATTTCTCGCAGAATCGCAAGCTGCCGCGAAAGAATAGCTGTGGGTACAAAATGCAAGCTAATTTGTCGCATTTGTTCTCCAAATCCAGGCATTATTTTTGTTCCTGCTTCTAAAGTCGCTTCAGGCGTAATATCACGCCGAGATGGTCCGGTACCACCAGTGGTGAGGACTAAATCGCAAGCATATTCATCGACTAACTCAATTAAGGTTACGGTAATCAACTCTTGGGTATCAGGAATAAGGCGCTCGATAAAAACATGAGGTGAGAGCAAGGCGCTACCAAGCCAAGCCCGCAAGGCAGGAATGCCTTCATCGGTATATACCCCTTGACTGGCACGGTCGGAAATCGAGACCAAGCCAACTTTTAGTTCATTAGGCACGCTTCGATGCCAAGCTTCAGTATGCTTCATTACGCTATTCTAGCTATTATTAGGGTATGTTTACATATACATCAGAGCAATTTCAATTAATTGTGCAATTTATGCTGGCAGAAGCTAGTCGTTTGGGGGCTAGTGACGCGGTGGCAGAGATATCAGAGGGCCATGGGCTCGCTGTAACGACCCGCAAGGGTGAAATAGAGACAATTGAGCAAAGCTTGGATAAGCAGGTGGGGGTAAGTCTTTATTTGGGGCAGCGCCGCGGTAATGCCAGTACTAGCGACTTTTCGCCGACCTCGCTAAGGGCTACCGTTGAAGCTGCTTTTCATATTGCCCAGCATACCGCTGAGGATGATTGTGCAGGTTTGCCTGAATATGATTTACTCGAAAAAAATCCACTCAATCTCGATTTATTTCATCCTTGGGAAATTGAAGCCATTGATGCCATTGAAATAGCGCGCGCAGCTGAAGCAGCAGCGTTTGCAGTGAGCTCACAAATTCAAAATAGTGATGGCGCTTCAGTATCAACGCATCAAGGTCATTTTATGTTGGCGAGTAGCCAAGGGTTTTTGGCTGGCTACCCCTATTCACGCCACTTTATTTCCTGTGCTCCCATTGCTAGTTCAGCTGGAAAAAAACCCTCGATGCAGCGTGACGATTGGTATTCCAGCTCACGCATTCCAGCGCAACTAGCACCGCCCGCTGAAATCGGGCGATATGCTGCGCAGCGCGCTTTAGCTCGCCTGCAAGCACGGTCCATTCGGACGCGGCGTTGCCCAGTTATTTTCGAGGCGCCAGTAGCCGCTGGTTTATTGGGCTCCTTTGTTCAAGCTGTATCTGGCGGCGCCTTATATCGGCGTTCAAGCTTTTTACTAGATAGCCTCGGTAAGGCTGTTTTTCCAGCCCATTTAAATTTATATGAAGATCCCCATATCCCTAGCATTTCAGGGAGCGCCCCATTTGATGAAGAGGGTGTTCGCACGCAGGCACGTACGGTAGTCGCAAGCGGAGTTTTGCAAGGCTATTTTTTATCTACCTATACTGCACGGAAATTAGGGATGCATAGTACCGGCAATGCAGGGGGCTCTCATCATTTACGCCTATCTAGCACTAACACCGCTGCTGGTGATTTACCTGGACTGCTGCGAGCGATGGGTACTGGCTTACTCGTTACCGAATTAATGGGCCAAGGAGTCAATTATGTCACTGGCGATTACTCGCGCGGCGCATTTGGTTATTGGGTCGAGCGGGGAGAGATTCAGTATCCAGTTGAAGAAATTACCATTGCTGGTAATTTACGTGAGATGCTACTCGATATTCAAATGGTAGGTAGTGATGTTTTAGTGCGAGGCTCGAAAGAAACAGGCTCGCTCTTAATTGGGTCAATGACGATTGGCGGTAAATAACGAGGCGCATTACTGCGCGCAACTATTTTTTACGCTCTAAGGTTAAAAAACGGAAACGAATTTCACCTTCTTGACCTTCGACACATTCAACTTCTTGCCAATCTTGTGGATCAGGAACTTTAAAAAAAGTATCACCGGCAACCTCTAAATCAATTTCGGTGAGGTAGAGTTGATCCGCTTCTGCAAACGCCTGCTTAAATAATTGTTCACCGCCAATAATAAATACGCGCGGAACGCCAGCAAGCTGCTTAAGCGCATCCTTTAGAGAATGAACTACTTCTGCCCCAGCCAATTGCAAATTGAGGTTACGACTAACAACCAAGTTACGTCGTCCTGGCAATGGTCGACCAATTGAATCCCAAGTCTTTCGCCCCATAATAATGGGGTGACCCATAGTGACGCGTTTAAAGAATTGCAAGTCGGCAGAAATCTTCCACGGAATTTGATTATCTTTGCCAATGACGTGATTACGGGCGCGTGCAACGATAAAAGCAATAGTAGGTTTAGTCATATTTACTTTGATTTAGATGGCGACAGGCGCCTTGATATGGGGATGAGACTGATATCCAATTACCTCAAAATCGTCAAACTCATAGTCAAATAAAGAAGCGGGATTACGGCGAAATTGTAGTGTTGGTAAGGGGAATGGTTCGCGGGCTAGTTGCAATTCAACTTGGGCTAAATGATTGTTATAGAGGTGGCAATCGCCACCAGTCCAAATAAAGTCACCAACTTCTAGACCCGCTTGTTGTGCCACCATATGGGTAAGGACTGCATAACTGGCTATATTAAATGGCACACCAAGAAAAATATCAGCACTACGCTGATAGAGTTGACACGATAGCTTATTGTTGGCAACATAAAATTGAAAAAAGGCATGACAGGGGGCAAGCGCCATGCGCGGTATGTCAGCAACATTCCACGCCGATACAATCATCCGGCGTGAGTCGGGATTAGATTGCAGGGTTGCCATGAGCTCTTGAATTTGGTCAATATATTGACCATTTGGCGCTGGCCATGAGCGCCACTGATAGCCATAAATAGGACCCAGTTCGCCATCGGGTGCAGCCCACTCATCCCAAATAGAAACTCCGCGGTCTTTCAGCCACTGGTTATTGGTACTGCCATTCAGAAACCACAGTAATTCATACACAATCGATTTGAGGTGAAGTTTTTTGGTAGTGACCATGGGAAAACCCGCGGCCAAATCGAAACGCATTTGATAGCCAAAAATCGATTTAGTACCTGTACCTGTGCGATCGGCTTTATCAATCCCTTGCACCAATACTGCTTTCATTAAGTCATGGTATTGGCGCATCAGCGACAGTCTTCAGATGATTAATCAAAAACCGGCGATTCAAC
>CANKKB010000098.1 GCA_947482555.1 Burkholderiaceae bacterium
CGCAATTACGCCAGTAGCTCGCTTGGCCCCAGTGGAGGTTGGTGGCGTTACGGTTACTAACGCTACTTTACATAACGAAGATGAGGTACGCCGTAAAGATGTGCGCATTGGCGATACAGTAGTCGTGCGGCGGGCAGGTGACGTAATACCCGAGGTGGTCTCGGTGATACCGGGGCGACGGCCTAAGAAGGCGGCTCAATTTGTGATGCCTAGCCGCTGTCCGGTGTGTAACTCCCATATCGAACGGTTGGCTGATGAAGCAATTGCGCGCTGCAGTGGCGGTTTATTTTGTGGCGCTCAACGCAAGCAAGCCCTACTCCATTTTGCGCAACGTCGGGCAATGGATATCGAGGGATTGGGAGAAAAAATTGTCGATCAACTTGTTGATTTAAATATCGTACGCACTCCAGCCGATCTTTACCGTCTCGGATTGAATGCGGTAGCCAATTTAGAGCGCATGGGTGAAAAATCGGCTGACAATTTAATTCAAGCAATTGAGCAATCTCGACAAACAAGTTTGGCACGCTTTATTTTTGCCTTAGGCATTCGCCATGTTGGCGAAACTACGGCTAAGGACTTAGCTGCCCACTACGGCAATATGAGTGCCTTGATGGCTGCTACTGCTGAGGAATTATTAACCATTCATGACGTTGGCCCAGTTGTAGCCGACTCAATTGCAAGTTTTATGGCTGAAGCACATAATCGCGAAGTCATCGAACAGCTGCTGGCATCCGGTATGCAGTTGAGTGTGACTGAAAAGACCTTGAATGCAGCGGTAGTAGGTAAAACCTTTGTTTTGACAGGTACCTTTCCATCCCTTTCACGCGAGGATGCTAAAGCGATGCTGGAAAAAGCCGGCGCGAAGGTTGCTGGTTCTGTTTCAGCGAAGACTAATTATGTTGTTGCTGGAGCTGATGCTGGTAGCAAATTAGCCAAAGCAGAAGAGCTTGGTATTGCCGTAATTGACGAAGCAGAAATGCTGGCTTTATTGCGCTAGGGTTTTTAACCATAAGTCTAGTAATGTCATGTCCTTACTAATCAATGGGCATATATGTAGTCTATTTCCTACAAAGAAATCCGGTGGCTAAGAATTAATTGATCCCCTATGATCTTTTTTTCTAATAAGGAATATGGCTGTGTTGAATGAACAATGGTTGAATAATTTATTATTAAAGTTTGCTTTTGACGTAAGAGCAGTAGAAATTTTAAAAAATCCTGATCCATTTTCAAGGTCTACATTATTTGGTCACATTACCTCAAGTTGATTAGTTATTAATGACAATAAGGCGCTATTAGTATTTCATCCTCATTTATCTCAATGGCTTCAACCGGGCGGGCATATTGATGATGGTGAAAGCCCAGCAGAAGCAGCAATTAGGGAGGTATATGAGGAAACTGGACTGCTTTGTTCGCTGGCTACAAACAATGTAGATTTAGTAGATGTTGATATTCATCAAATTCCTGCAAATTTAAAGAAAAATGAATGTCAACATTGGCATATGGACTTATGTTTTTTATTAACACCTAAGAAAAAATTAATCCAACTAGAACCGCTAGATTTTGAATGGTTTAGTTTTGGTCGGATAATAAATACTCGAATTTTGCGAGCCATTAAATTAGCGCAAAAAAATCAGGATTAACTTCCCAGCACTTCTAGTAATTCTGTTTCTAATTGAATTTGTAAGCGCGGATTTTTACTGAGCTCACTGGCATTTAATAGTAAGACGTCTTCAACCCGCTCGCCCAGCGTATTGATGCGTGCGGTATGCAGCGAGACATGGTGTTTGGCCAATACTCTTGATATAGCATAGAGCAAGCCTGCGCGGTCGCTGGCAGTAAATGAGAGAGCATAGTATTGGCCACGTTCATCGGGTTGCATATGCACCCTAGGCTGAATGGGGAAGCTGCGTGACTGGCGCGATAAACGACCCATCGCTGGCGTTGGCAACGGCGTTGCTTTTTGTAATGCTTCGGTAAGAGCGTATTCGACTAGTTGAATTTGATTGCGGTAACTATGCGGCTCATCATCGAGTTCACTACTAGCAACTTCAAAGGTATCTAAAGCATAACCATGACGCGTAGTATGAATGCGCGCATCTAAAATGGAAAACCCATTACGTTCAAAGTAGCCACAAATGCGCGAGAAAAGGTCTGCTTGGTCAGGCATATAAATAGCGACTTGCAAACCTTCTCCTGCCGGCGATAGCCGTGCAAGCACGATCGGTTTGGTAGTTTCAACTTGAGCCATTAAATGGCGTGATAGCCAAGCAATATCGCCCGCCTCTTGGCGTAAGAAAAACGCCACATCCAGTTTTTGCCAGAAGTCTTCATACGCTGAGTCTTGAAAGCCATGTAAACGTAAGATACGCCGAGCCTCTTCCTGATGCTGAGCTAGTTCAGAAGAGGCGTCCGGTTTTGCACCGCCCAAAACCCGCAGGGTAGCGCGATATAAATCTTCCAGTAACTTGGCTTTCCAACCATTCCACACCTTAGGACTTGTACCACGTACATCGGCAACGGTTAGTAAGTAAAGCGCAGTGAGATGACGTTCATCACCGATTTTTTTTGCAAAAGCCATAATCACATTTGGATTACTAATGTCTTGTTTTTGTGCCACTTGACTCATATTTAAGTGCTCGGCCACTAGCCAAACTAATAATTCGGTATCTTTTTTATCAAGCCCATGGTCTTTAGCGAATTCACGGACATCACGCTTGCCTAGCAATGAATGATCGCCACCACGACCTTTGGCGATATCGTGAAATAAAGCCGCAATCACGAGTAGCCAGGGTTTTTCAAAGTGCGCAATTAAACGACTACATAATGGAAATTCGTGAGCATGTTCCACCACCATAAAGCGGCGTACGTTTCTAAGGACCATCAAAATATGTTGATCGACTGTGTACACATGGAACAAATCATGTTGCATTTGCCCAACGATGCGCCGAAAGGGGGGCAGGTAACGGCCTAGAACGCTGGTTTGATTCATGAGCCTAAAGGCATTACTGACGCCATCGGCTTGCTTCAAAATTTCCATAAAGAGTTGGCGATTAATTGGGTCTTTACGCCAGTGACTATCCATATTTTTACGCGCGTTATACAGTGCCCGCAAAATTGTGGCCGATAAGCCATTGACCGCCGGGGTTTGCGTGAACACTAAGAAGGTACGCAGAATTTGCTCGGGGTGTTTTTGATATAAATCGGGGTCTTGAATATCTAATAGACCTTGACGCTCAATAAAGTCGCCGTTCTCTTCACCCGCAATAGGATGGATGGTACGGGACTCTTGGGGGAATAATAAGGCTTCAATATTTTGTAATAAGATGGTGTTGAGTTGGGTAACAGCCTTAGCTACCCAGTAGTAGCGGCGCATGATTGCTTCACTAGCTTGACGAGCTGAGCTTTCTTCAATACCCATCGACTTCGCTAAACTCGCCTGCAAGTCAAACGCTAAAACATCTTGATGGCGTTTGGCAAGTAAATGTAAATTAGCGCGTAAGGTTGCTAAAAAGCGCTTATTACGTTTTAATTCGGTAAGCTCGCGCTCGGTAATGAGATTTTTTTGATACAAATCATTAAAACTATTACCCAGTTGGGCGGCCTTACTCACCCATAAGATCGCTTGTAAATCGCGCAGACCCCCTGGACTTTCTTTGCAATTGGGTTCGAGCGCATAAGGCGTTCCTTGATACTTTTGGTGGCGCTGGGTTTGCTCTAATAATTTAGCCTGGAAGAAAGCCTTGGGATCAAGGGTTGCGGAATAGGCAGTTTGAAATGATTTAAACAAGCTACGCGAGCCGCAGATTAAGCGTGCCTCTAGCAGCGAAGTGCGCACGGTAATGTCTTGCTCTGCTTCGCTAATACATTCCGCTAGTGTACGTACTGCCGAGCCAATTTCTAAGCTCGAGTCCCAGCATTGGGTAATAAAGCGCGCAACTTTTTCATTATCGACTTGGGGATCTAGCGTGGAGCTGTCTGGCAACAATACCAAGATATCAATATCAGAATACGGGAAGAGCTCTGCTCGTCCATAACCCCCAACTGCAATCAGCGCTAGATGAGCCCCCATAGCGCAGTCTTGCCATAACTGTGCCAAAGCAAGATCATTTATTTCGGTGAGTTTTTTGGTTAATCGTGCGACGTTTTGATCGGCAAGAAATAGTTGGTATTCAGCAGCGCATGAACTACGGAGCTGAGTAATTGCCTGATGCGGAGTGAGTGCAGTCACTGAATTCATGGTGGCAGCAGAACTAATTTGAGGAAGCGCTTACACAGCGGTAAGCTGGGGACGAAAGACTAAGCCCTTAACGCAATCTGGTGGCGGGTTGCTGCCTGTCGACCAAGTTAGCACTTCAACGCCTTGGGGTGTAACGAGTAAGGTATGCTCCCATTGCGCTGACAAGCTACGGTCTTTGGTTTTTACCGTCCATTGGTCGGGCATTGTACGAATTTCGCGACGCCCAGCATTGATCATTGGTTCTATCGTAAAGGTCATACCCACTTCTAATTGCTCACCTGTTCCCAGACGACCATAGTGCAAAATTTGCGGGTCTTGATGAAAGACTTTGCCAATACCATGGCCACAGTACTCCCGCACGACCGAATAACCTGCTTGTTCAGCATGCGTTTGGATTACATGACCAATATCGCCTAAATAGGCGCCTGGTTTAACTTGGGCAATACCCAGCCACATACATTCGAAGGTAACATGCGTTAAACGTTCGGCTAAAACTGAAACTTCGCCAACCATAAACATGCGACTCGTGTCACCGTAGTAACCATCCGGGGTGATTACCGTGATATCGAGATTGACGACGTCACCAGCCTTCAATACCTTAGAGCCTGGAATGCCATGGCAAATGACATCATTGACTGAGGTACAGATCGCTGCTGGGAATGGGGGATAGCCCGGTGGCTGATAATTCAAGGGAGCTGGAATAGTGTGTTGCACGTCCCGCATAAAGGTATGGCAAATTTGATCCAGCTCCCCAGTGCTTATGCCTGGGCAAATCGCTGGCGCTACGTGATCGAGGACTTCGCTCGCTAGCCGACCCGCCTCACGCATGCCCTGGAGGTCTTTTTCAAGGGTAAAAACACTATTCATGCCTTGATTATCAACGACTTGAGGTTTTTTGGCTCTTTTGCGTCTAGATGGTTGATATATAAGCTATAATTTGCCCATCGAAGCAATTCGAAATAGCAGGCTAAGCCTTCCAGGGTAGCGTTTTTTAGCGCAGTCAGGACTTAGCCTTAGACCAAACCCTTAGGAGAATGTTATGTCAGTAACTATGCGTGAAATGCTAGAAGCCGGTTGCCACTTTGGCCACCAAACGCGCTTTTGGTCCCCCAAGATGGCCCCTTATATTTTTGGCCATCGCAACAAAATCCACATTATTAATTTGGAAAAGACTTTGCCGATGTTTCAGGATGCCCTGAAATTTGCAAAGCAAATTGCCGCTAATCGTGGCACGATTTTATTCGTCGGTACGAAGCGTCAGTCACGTGAAGTGATTGCTGAAGAAGCTGCACGCGCTGGCATGCCTTATATCGATAGTCGTTGGTTAGGCGGCACATTAACCAATTTCAAGACCGTTAAAGGTTCGCTCAAGCGTTTAAAAGATATGGCTATCGCGAAAGAGGCGGGCGATTGGGAGAAGCTCTCAAAGAAAGAGGCGTTAACCAACGATCGTGATCTGGATAAATTACAAAAAGCTTTAGGCGGCATTCAAGATCTGAATGGCGTACCCGACGCAATTTTTGTGGTTGACGTTGGATACCATAAGATTGCCATTACGGAAGCAAAAAAACTGGGTATTCCTGTGATCGCTGTGGTTGATACCAACCATTCCCCTGAAGGTATTGATTACATCATTCCTGGTAATGACGATTCAAGCAAAGCAGTGCTACTTTATGTGCGCGGTATTGCCGATGCCATTTTGGAAGGTAAGGCTAATTCTGTTCAGGAAGTCTTAGATGCAGTTAAAGAAGGCGAAGAAGAGTTTGTTGAAGAAGGGAAGGTAGCGTAATGACCGTAATTACTGCTGCAATGGTTGGCGAATTACGCGCCAAAACTGATGCGCCGATGATGGAATGCAAAAAAGCCTTAACTGAAGCAGTTGGCGATATGGCCAAAGCAGAAGAAATTCTGCGGGTGAAATTAGGTAGCAAAGCTAGCAAAGCCGCCTCGCGTGTGACTGCTGAAGGCGTTGTCGCGAGTTACATTGACGGTGGCACTGGTGCTTTGATTGAAGTGAATTGCGAAACCGATTTCGTTTCAAAAAACGATGATTTTTTAGCTTTTAGTAATGCTTGCGCACAGTTGGTTGCTAAACAGAATCCGGCGGATACTACCGCTTTATTAGCCTTAGCAATGGATGGCAAAACGGTTGATGCCGTGCGTAGCGAATTAATTGGGCGCATTGGCGAAAATATGACTCCCCGCCGTTTTCAGCGTTTTGCTAGTACCGGTAAATTAGTTTCTTATTTACATGGCACACGCATTGGCGTCATGGTGGAATTTGAAGGCGATGAAACAGCCGCTAAAGATGTGGCTATGCATATTGCAGCAATGAAGCCGGTCGCTTTATCTGCGGCTGATGTTCCTGCTGCCAACATTGCTGCTGAACGCAATATTGCTGAGCAGAAGGCGGCTGAGTCTGGCAAGCCTGCTGACATCGTGGCAAAAATGGTTGAGGGTACGGTACAAAAGTATCTCAAGGAAGTTTCTTTACTCAACCAAACCTTTGTTAAAAACGATAAGCAAACCGTTGA
>CANKKB010000099.1 GCA_947482555.1 Burkholderiaceae bacterium
ACAAAGTAGTTTTTGGTAATTGGGAAGGGGTATTTCCCATAAGCCTCACTGTAGCCAGTTTCAAAATTAAAGGACAAAATATGGGCCTTCGAGAACGAGTGATATTGCTGATATTTGCCATAAATTCGGTAGTACTGCATATTGGCCACTGGGGTACCTACTTCAGACAGTAGGCTCATTAAAGAGCCTGTAGAGGGCACTAAGGCGCTATCTCGTCCGTCGCGTGACCATGAAGCAGTAATAGGTACGTTAAAGGTGGTCAACGTACCTGGAATAGTTACCCCATAATCCTGCACATAAGTTTGGTAAGGAACAGGCGTACTCGTGGTCGCATTAAGTTGGTAGGCTTCGACCGCAGTACCATAAAATACCCGATCCACTTCAGAGTAAGGCACTCCAAAACGTAAAGTGCCGCCCGCACTTTTAACTTGATAGGCTGGATCACCCGTGTAATACAGCGGTTTTGAGGAGCGATAAAAGACATCTGTATAGCGACTAATTCCATCATCAGTGAAGAAGGGGTCATATTGGGATAAAACAAAGTTTTGATTAATTTTTCCTAACGAGACATTTAAACCAATTGCCGTTCCTGTACCAAAGGCATTTTCTTGATTAATACCCGCTGTTAAGATAATTTTTTCTGTCGACGAATAGCCTGCACCAAGACTGATGGAGCCTGTGGGCTTTTCTACTACCTTCACGTCAACATCCACCTGATCGGGTGCGTTCGGCACATCTTTAGTTATAACGTCGGCTTCAGTAAAGTAGCCCAAGCGATTTATCCGCTCTTTGGATAATTGAATTTTATCGCTATCAAACCAGGAGCTCTCAAACTGGCGGAGTTCTCGACGGATCACGGTATCACGAGTACGAGCGTTGCCAGTAATATTTACTTGGCGCACATACACTCGGCGACCCGGATCAATCACCAGCGTTAAATCGACCTCACTTAAATCTTGCCGTACATCAGGCTGAGGATTTACGGTCGCAAATGCGTAACCATAAGACCCCAATAAGCCCGCAATCAACTTTGTACTCTCAGCTAACTTCGCCGAAGAAAATACATCACCTGCTTTCAGTTGAAGTAGCTTACTAAGTTCAACCTCCTTCCCAAGAAGCTCGCCAGCGAGCTTAATATCTTTAACTTTAAAGCGCTGCCCCTCTTTTACACCAATCGTGAGGTAAATACCTTTTTTATCAGGGGTAATCGAAACCTGGGTTGACTCAATTAAAAATTCTAAGTAACCCCGATTTAAATAATATGAACGGATTGTTTCTAAATCAGCAGTCAGTTTTTGCTTTGAATATAAATCGTCGTTGGTATAAAAAGATAGCCATCCCTTTGCTTTGAGTTGCATTTCATCTCGCAAAGTACCTTCGCTAAATACTTTATTACCAATAAAATTAATTTCTTGAATTTTTGCAACAGGTCCTTCATCAATATTAAAATAGATTGAAACTTGATTACGCTCCATTGGGGTAACTGTTGCGACGACCTCTGCTGCAAATAAACCCTTGCTTACATATTGACGTTTTAATTCTTGCTCAGCTTTATCAATCAATGCTTTATCATAAAAACGCGCTTCAGCAAGCCCAACTGCCTTTAGTGATTTACGCACAATATCTTGATCAAACTCTTTCATACCAGTAAATTCAATCCGATTAATCGTGGGGCGCTCTTCAACACTCACAATTAAGACATCGCCCTGCTCTTGAATTTGTACGTCACGAAAAAAGCCAGTGCCATAAAGTGCGCGAATCGCTTCTGCGCCCTTTTCTGGCGTAAATTTATCGCCAACCTGCAAAGGCAGATAACTAAATACTGTGCCAGGCTCAACCCGCTGTAAACCCTCTAAGCGAATATCTTTAATGACAAACCCGCCAGAATCTGCGGTGGTTGTAATAGCTCCTGGAGCATTAGTTTTGTTTGCGGTATTTTTTGCTGGAGTACTTGACGCCGGAGCAGCAGGTCCTGGCGCATTCTCGGGCAAAGGCTCGGTGACTAAATTGCTATTAGTCTCGGCGGCTGATGCAACGTTGCCCAAAAAAGCCAAAGCAACAGAAACGCCATAAAGGCATGTGCTTAGACGAATTTTAAAACTCATATTCTGATGGACTCAAGGCGAAAGATAGCGTTGAAAATCATTAAACAAAGCCAATAGCATTAAAAACGTTAACAAGATAAAACTGCTTTTTTGTAAAACCGCTTGCAAGGCTTCTGGCAGGCGTCGACCAGACACCAGTTCCCATGCATCATACAGTAGCTGACCGCCATCGAGCATGGGCAAGGGAATCAAATTGAGCAGGCCAATGCTGATACTCATAAGTGCCAAAAATGCTAAATAGGGTTGCCAACCCACTTGGGCGGACTTGCCCGCCATATCAGCAATACTGAGAGGGCCGCCAATTTGCGCTAAAGAAGTACTGCCAGTCACTAAACCGAACATCATGCGGGTCGATACTTTTGTAATTAGCCATACTCGCTCTGCGGCATAGGTTACCGCTTGCACCGGCGCTAATTGCAATTCAAACCATTGCGGCGGATTCGTCACCAGAGGAAAAAGCCCCAACTCCAAAAACACATCGGCCTTGGGTCTTACCTCAGGCAATTGCTCGCTTAAAAAGCGCACGACTGACTTTCCACCTCGCACATTTTCAACTTGCAACACAAAACCGTTATGCCCTGTAATACTATCTAATAAATACCACCGTAACGCATTCCAGCTTACTACTGGAGTAAACGTATCAGCTCCTAGGCCATCATTTTCTTCGTTCACTAAACTGCGCCAGCCAATCACCCGATCGCCCGCGCTTAAATCTACTTTAGCCGCTAAAGATGTTGCTGGTGGCGTTTGCAATTGGGCTGGCAATTGTGGCACCCCACTAAAATAAATAACGCTCAATAATATTAAAGCCAAGACAAAATTTGCGATGGGGCCTGCAGCAACAATTAGTGAGCGTTGCCATAATGGCTTGCAATCAAAATCACTAGCTTGGTCCCCGATTGAGATTGTTTGCTCTGGATCGCGTCCGTTCATTAACTTCACATAGCCGCCTATAGGGAGCATTGCAATAACCCACTCCGTTTGCTGACGATCACGAAATGTGAAGAGCGGCTTACCAAAGCCAATCGCAAAGCGCAGCACTTTTACCCCGCAACACCGGGCTACAAAATAATGACCAAACTCGTGAAAACTGACTAGTATTCCTAGTGCAATTAAAAAAGCCAATAAAGTGCTTAGTGCTTGCATTATTAGGGGTATCGTTAATGAGTACGCATACGGGTTAAACATTGCATAGCAACGCGCCGAGCAGTTTGATCAGCATCCAATACTTCATCGAGGGTCTGCGCTTTAGTAGCCGTTACTTGTTCGAGCACCTGTTCAACTAAGGTGGCAATCTGTAAATACGGCATTTCACTAGCCAAAAAAGCGCATACAGCAATTTCATTGGCAGCGTTCAAAATTGCTGGGGCAGTTCCGCCAATTCGCGCTGCTGCAAAGGCTAACGATAAACAAGGAAACTGATTGAAGTCGGGTACGGCAAAATTTAAGGCTGCTAACTGGGTTAAATCCAGCGGCATAACACCTGCAGCAATCCGTTGAGGCCATGCCAAACCGAAGGCAATTGGGGTGCGCATATCTGGCTGACCAAGCTGTGCAATCACAGAGCCATCTCGATAACGTACCATCGAATGCACCACGCTTTGAGGATGAATGAGGACGCGAATATTTTCTAGCGGCACTCCAAACAACCACTGCGCCTCAATGACTTCCAAGCCTTTGTTCATCATGGTGGCCGAGTCGACTGAAATTTTACGCCCCATCACCCAATTCGGATGAGCACAAGCTTGATCAGGCGTGATATCCACTAAATCAACTAATGGTGTCGAGCGGAACGGCCCACCCGAAGCGGTAAGCCACAGTTCTTCAACCCCACACTCTGCCCTAGCAGCATCGCTATGTAGCGCGTTAAAGCCTGCTGGCAAACACTGAAAGATTGCATTATGTTCACTGTCGATAGGAATTAATTCAGCGCCACTATCTCGTACTGCTTGCATCAATAAGTCGCCCGACATGACCAATGCTTCTTTATTGGCTAATAAGACACGTTTGCCTGCACGCGCAGCTGCCAAAGTTGGTAACAAGCCAGCGGCACCAACAATTGCAGCCATCACGGTATCGCAATCAGAATCGCATACAGCACTTACTAAAGCTTCAGCGCCATATAAAACGGTTGTAGGAATTTTTTCCTGGAGCACAGCTGCAGTTAATTGCTTTGCACTCTGGGCGTCACCAACAACCGCAATTCGCGGCTTAAACTCACGGCACTGAGTAAGCAAACGGTCAACTTGTTGATGCGCAGTTAAAGCGACAACCTGATAGCGCTCAGGATGCGAGCGGATCACATCTAAGGTGTTCACCCCGATAGAACCGGTTGACCCCAAAATCGCAACTCGCCTTTGTATGGTCATAACATCAATCCGACTAAAAGTGCCGCTAGCGGCATGGTAGGCAATAATGCATCAACCCGATCTAGTACACCGCCATGGCCGGGCAGTAAGCTGCTGCTATCTTTTGTACCCGCTAATCGCTTTAATTGTGATTCAAATAAGTCGCCAACAATACTAAACAGAGTTAAGCTGATAACCATGATCAGCATCGCCGAATAGCCAAAGCGGAAAACAGCAAAGCCAAATAAAGTCATATTAAAGGGCAAATACCACGCGCAGATACATGCATAGATACAAGTCAAGATAATTCCGCCAATTGCACCTTCCAAGGTTTTACCAGGGCTAATTTGCGGCGCTAAACGACGGCGCCCAACAGCTTTACCGACGAAATAAGCGCCAATATCGGCAACCCAAACTAAAGCCATGGTAGAAAGCAAAAATATCACGCCGAACTGGCGCAATAAAATGAGCGCAAACCAGGCTGCACTAAAAATAACTAGACCCAACAATGCAAAGGTCAATGGCCATTTTGTTACAGGTAAACGTAGGCTGCGCCATAAAAGGATGGGGGCGATGACAAGCCAAAAAAAACTCGCGCTCAATAAGATGCCAAATTCAATGATGGGATTTTGCCCATATAACAAGGTAGCAATAGCGAAGATCAAAAGCAAGGCATAGAGCCAAGCAAAGACTTCTTTTTGAGGCGCAATTAAACGGCTCCACTCCCAAGCTGCTAAAGCCAAGATTAGTAAAAAGATGCCACTTAAATAAAGCGGGTTGAGGAAAAATAAACTGGGCAGTAATGCTGCAAGCAAAAGTACTGCGGTCATGATACGGGTCTTTAGCATCGCAGAGTGTTTAGACGCAGACGCGCTTAGACACTACCCTGAGCAGCAACTTTAGCTGATTTAGTTGCCAGTTGTGCGCTGGTGCGGCCAAAGCGGCGTTCACGCTGACCAAACCATTCAAACGCTTGCTGTAATTGCACCGCATCAAAGTCGGGCCATAATATATCGGTGAAATATAATTCAGTGTAAGCAAGTTGCCACAATAAAAAATTGCTAACGCGTTGTTCACCACCTGTACGAATAAATAAATCGGGCTCTGGTGCATAAGCCATTGATAAATTTTCTTGCAGTAATTCTTCAGTTATTTCGTCGGCTTGCAATGAAGGATTGACTAATAAACACTTACGCATTGCCTGCAAGATATCCCACCGCCCACCATAGTTGGCAGCGACGGTTAAGGTTAAGCCTTTGCAATGCGCCGTTTTCTCTTCTGAAAAACGGACCATATCTTGAATCGCGGCATCAAAGCGGCTTAAGTCACCAATTAACTTAAAGCGGATATCGTTATCACTTAAGCGGCTTACTTCACGGCGCAATGATTTCAAAAAAAGCTTCATTAAAAATCCCACCTCTTCGGTTGGGCGACGCCAATTTTCAGAACTAAAAGCAAAAATGGTCAGATATTCAACACCAGAACGACGACACTCTTCCACCACTTTGCGCACCGATTCTAAGCCCTCTGAATGTCCTGTAACGCGCGGCATTAAACGTTTACCAGCCCAACGTCCATTGCCGTCCATGATGATTGCGACATGGCGGGGCACTTCACTCACCTCAGGAATTACTAAGGTAGAGCTAGTATGTTTAGACATAAAAAGGGGCTAGTAAGAAGGGCATATTTTTTAGATAAGACGAGTCTATACCGTCATGATCTCTTTTTCTTTTTCGACCACAATTTTATCGATATCGGTTACGGCCCGATCGGTCATTTTCTGTACTTCATCTTGGGCGCGGCGCTCTTCGTCTTCTGAAATCACCTTATCTTTACTTAATCGTTTTAAGTGCTCATTCGCATCACGCCTTAAATTACGAATGGCAATTTTGCTTTCTTCACCTTCACTTTTCACTAATTTAGTTAGTTCACGCCGCCGCTCCTCGGTCAGGGGAGGCATCGGCACGCGAATCACAGTACCTTGCGAGGCTGGGTTTAGGCCTAAATCAGAATCACGAATGGCTTTTTCTATCACCGCCACCATGGTTTTTTCAAAGGGCTGGACATTGATGGTGCGGGCATCAGCCAAACCCAAATTAGCCACTTGGCTAAGCGGTGTGGGGTTGCCATAATAATCAACCGTGATGTGTTCAAGAATACCGGCGTTAGCTCGTCCCGAACGAATTTTTGCTAAATTACCTTTTAATGATTCAAGCGACCGATGCATCTTTTGCTCGGTGCTAGTTTTGATTTCTGCAGCAGACATCACAGCACTCCTTTTAAACGTGTACTAAAGTACCTTCCGAC
>CANKKB010000100.1 GCA_947482555.1 Burkholderiaceae bacterium
ACATTACAAATAAGCCTTGGTGATGCCAACAGTAGCGCCGTCATAACCCTTCCAGGATCTGAGTCCTTTAAGTATGTTGTGATGCCAATGCGAATTTAACTTAGAAAAAAATGACTGAAGAAATTAAAGTGGTTGAGCAGTACGGTGCGTCATCAATTCAAATTCTCGAAGGCCTCGATGCGGTGCGAAAACGCCCCGGCATGTATATTGGCGACACCTCTGACGGCACCGGACTTCATCATTTGGTATTCGAGGTGTTGGATAACTCCATTGATGAGGCCTTAGCGGGCCACTGCACCGAGATTACCGTGGTTATTCAAACCGACAACTCATTATCTATTGTTGATAATGGGCGGGGCGTTCCCACCGGAATTAAATATGACGACAAAAACGATCCCAAGCGAAGCGCTGCGGAAATTGTCATGACCGAGTTACATGCCGGCGGTAAGTTTGACCAAAACAGCTACAAGGTTTCTGGCGGCCTTCATGGCGTAGGGGTAAGCTGCGTCAATGCTCTCTCGAAATGGTTAAAACTCACGATTCGTCGCGACGGCAAGACGCACTATATGGAGTTTGCGCGCGGCGTTATTCAAAACCCGAACATCCAAATGGAAAATGGCGTCGCCGTTTCACCGATTACCGTTACTGGCGAGACAGAAATGACGGGAACCGAGGTTCACTTTTTGGCCGACGAAACAATTTTTGGCAAAGTCGAATATCACTATGAAATTTTAGTAAAGCGCATTCGCGAACTTTCTTTTTTAAATAACGGCGTGCATATTCGGTTGATAGATCAGCGCAGTGGGCAAGAAGAAGATTTTGCTTTTTCTGGTGGTGTTCGTGGGTTCGTTGAGTACATCAATCAAACCAAAACAGTGCTACATCCAAACATTTTTTATGCCGAAGGAATGCGGCCCTCTGATCTTGGTGGACAAATTACTGCTGAAGTGTCTATGCAGTGGAATGATAGTTTTAGCGAGCAGGTGCTTTGTTTTACTAATAATATTCCGCAACGCGACGGCGGTACCCATTTAACCGGTCTGCGCGCTGCAATGACGCGGGTGATTAATAAATATATTGATGAACACGAAATTGCCAAAAAAGCCAAGGTAGAAATTTCAGGCGACGATATGCGCGAGGGCCTGACATGTATTTTGTCAGTAAAGGTTCCCGAGCCAAAGTTTTCTAGTCAAACCAAAGATAAGCTGGTGTCAAGTGAGGTGCGCGGCCCTATCGAAGAAATTGTGGCCGAGTCCTTAAGCGCATATTTACAAGAGCGCCCCCAGGACGCAAAAATTTTGTGCGGAAAAATTGTTGATGCTGCCCGAGCTCGGGAAGCAGCCCGCAAAGCGCGCGACATGACGCGGCGCAAGGGCGTGCTCGATGGCCTCGGATTGCCAGGAAAGCTGGCCGACTGCCAGGAAAAAGATCCGGAAAAATCAGAACTGTTTATTGTGGAGGGCGACTCAGCAGGCGGCTCGGCAAAGCAAGGGCGTGACCGCCGCTTTCAGGCCATCTTGCCGCTCAAGGGAAAAATTCTCAATGTAGAAAAAGCCCGCTTTGACAAAATGTTAGCAAGCCAAGAGGTTGTGACTTTAATTACGGTGCTCGGCACCGGCATCGGCGCTGAAGAATATAAGGCTGACAAGCTACGCTATCACCGCATTATTATCATGACTGACGCCGACGTTGACGGCAGCCACATTCGCACTTTATTACTCACCTTTTTTTATCGGCAAATGCCAGAGCTAATTGAGCGAGGCCATATCTATATTGCTCAGCCCCCCTTATACAAAGTGAAGTTTGGCAAAAACGAGCAGTACATTAAAGATGATGTGGAATTAAATCAGCTGCTTTTAAAAATTGCGCTTGAGTCTGCCTCGATTGAAACCCCGGCTGGCGAAGTAATTGCAGGTGCGGACTTGGTCGAGTTGGCTAAAAACTATCAAGTGATTCAGTCGGTAGTTGATCGGCTTTCGCGCACAATTGACGAAGACGCCTTGCGCGCGATTGCTGCAGGAGTTCCGCTGAATTTAGATACCGAGGCTGCGGCGAATGATTCCGCCAAGCGTCTACTAGCCGCTTTATCAGAGGGATTAAACCCCCTGGTTTTGCCGCCAGAAATTACCGTACAAAAGGAAGATCGCACGGAGCGATTTAGGCTGTTGTTGTCTAGGCGCATTCATGGCAACCTAAAATTGTCGGCCATTAATTCTGATTTTGTCCACGGCAACGACTATCAAAGCCTAACTAGCGCCGCACAGGCGCTTGCTGGCAAGGTATTGCCCGGTTCACGTGTTCGCCGCGGCGACCCAGATAAAAATCAAAAAGAGCAAGTTGTACAAAACTTCCGTGCCGCTTTTGCCTGGTTGTTGGCCGAAGCTGAGCGCACCGTTAGTCGTCAGCGCTACAAGGGTTTGGGTGAAATGAATCCGCAGCAACTGTGGGAAACAACCATGGATACGGCAACTCGACGTCTTTTAAGGGTGCAAATTGAAGATGCCATTATGGCCGATCAAGTATTTACAACCCTGATGGGCGATGAGGTAGATCCTCGCCGAGCGTTTATTGAAAAGAATGCGTTAATTGCTCGCAACCTTGACGTTTAGAACATGGCAAAGAAAAATCGTCAACTACCCAAGGTAGATCGCTCGCGCATTGTGGTTCGGTCATCGGATATTCATGGCAAGGGCGTTTTTGTTGCCAAGCCAATCAAAAAAGGGACCCCCATTATTGAGTACAAGGGGAAGCGCATCTCTTGGAAAGAGGCCGAGCGAATTCATCCCCATGATCCAAAACAACCCAATCACACATTCTATTTTTCTTTGGATGATGGCCGCGTAATTGATGCCAATCAGGGTGGTAATGCAGCGCGTTGGATTAATCACTCCTGTAAACCCAACTGTGAAACTGAAGAAGAGTTCTACGCCGGCAAAGCGCGCGTATTTATTTTGGCAAAGCGCGATCTCAAGGTTGGACAAGAACTTTTTTATGACTACTCATTAGATGTGGAGGGGCGCATTACTAAGGCCATGAAGCGTGACTATGCATGCCGCTGCGGGGCAAAAAAGTGCCGTGGCTCGATGCTTGCCGTCCAAACTAAATAAGGCTAGGCCTTATTCATGTTTGTCACAATTCAAGAATTAGAGTCAGCAATCAATTTTTGGCGTCAGAATGCCCCGCCGGCCGGTGATGAGCACGCCCTTTCCGCCGAGGTTAGTGCCCTAGCAAAACCATACGCGATTTTAATTATGCAGGGCGCACAACGGATGCCGCTCGACCTAATGGGCCCTTTGGCACAACTAGCTATTCAGCAGTATCAAACTGCAATTTCTTAAGTTGGGTTTTAGGCTAAGCCACTTCGGGGTTATCCCTATGCAATGGCGCGCGATCCTGGGTTATTCTCAAGAGCTTATCTGCGCGAGCAATTGAGGTTTTGTGGACCATAACGACATTATTTTAAAAACAGTAAATTTAGGTAAGGCCTTTAAGGGGTTTACGGCTGTTAGCGATGTTAATCTTCAGGTTGCGCGCGGCGGTATTCACGCATTAATTGGCCCAAATGGAGCCGGTAAAACCACGTGTTTTAATTTATTAACGAAATTTTTAGAGCCTAGCACGGGCCATATTTACTATAACGGCATTGACATCACTAAGGAGCGGCCGGCCCAAATTGCCCGTCGAGGCGTCATTCGCTCATTTCAAATTTCGGCCGTATTCCCGCATTTAAGTGTTTTAGAAAATGTCCGCATAGCCCTACAGCGTAAGCTTGGTAGCGAGTTTCACTTTTGGAAATCGCCGAACTCATTAAATGTCTTGAATGAGAGGGCAATGGAGTTATTGCTTGAGGTGGGGCTAGCCGAAAATGCAGAAGAGCAAACGGTAAATTTGCCGTATGGCAGAAAGCGAGCGCTTGAAATTGCGACAACCTTGGCAATGGAGCCAGAGCTGATGCTCTTAGATGAGCCCACTCAGGGGATGGGTCATGAGGATGTGGCTCGCGTTACGGAGTTGATCAAGCGGGTTGCAGCCGGGCGCACGGTGTTGATGGTAGAACACAATATGAAAGTGGTTTCTGCAATTGCTGACCAAATTACGGTGTTGCAACGGGGCTCGGTGCTGGCCGAAGGCCCCTATAGCGAGGTTTCTAAAAACCCCCTTGTGATTGAGGCATACACTGGCAGCGAGTCTGAGGCAGAGGCATGAGCGCTTCTGCTCTAAACGTAAAAAACCTCGAAGCCTGGTATGGCGAATCGCATATTTTGCATGGCATCGATTTTCAGGTTGCCAACGGCGAGGTGGTTACTTTGCTAGGCCGAAATGGTGCTGGCCGCTCAACCATCCTGAAGGCTATTTTGGGATTAACCGGCAAACGTACAGGCTCGATTGAAGTAAGCGGAAAACAAACCATTGGTATGCAAACCTATCAAGTTGCCCACCTTGGCATAGGGTATTGCCCTGAAGAGCGGGGAATTTTTACAAGCTTAACTGCCGAGGAAAATCTCCTCTTGCCCCCAGAGGTTGTGCGTGGCGGCATGACTTTAGATGCTATTTATGAGATGTTTCCAAATTTGTATGAACGTAGAGCAAGCCCTGGCGGTCGGTTGTCAGGTGGCGAACAACAAATGCTGGCAATTGCCCGAATCTTGCGTACAGGCGCGAAATTACTGTTGCTAGATGAAATTACCGAGGGCTTAGCCCCGGTCATTGTGCAGAAGCTGGGTGAGGTGGTAACCAAGCTGCGTAATAGTGGCTTTACGATTGTCTTGGTAGAGCAAAATTTTCGTTTTGCTGCGAAGTTGGCAGATCGACACTATGTTATTGAAAGCGGACATGTGGTCGAAGTGGTGCAACGTTCAGAATTAGCCGCTAAGGCAGAACTGTTGAATGGGTATTTGGGGGTTTGATCGGTAAATAAATGATTAAAGGAAAAAAATGAAAAAGACACTAATAGCAGCAACGGTAACTGCAGTATTTATGGGCGCCTCTGGGCTTGCCTTAGCGCAGGCTCAACCGCCAGTGAAGATTGGTTTTATTACCGACATGTCGGGGCTCTATGCTGACATAGATGGCGACGGTGGACTCGAGGCGATCAAAATGGCAATCGCCGATTTTGGTGGCACCGTATTGGGCCGCAAGATCGAAGTGATTTCCGCTGACCATCAAAATAAGGCCGATATTGCCGCATCAAAAGCGCGCGAGTGGGTTGATCGCGACGGCGTAACAGTACTTTTTGGCGGCACGAATTCAGGGACCGCGCTAGCTACCGCTAAAGTAGCCTTAGAAAAAAAGCGCATCTATATTAATAATGGCGCGGGCTCTTCTGCGCTTACCAACGAACAGTGCAGCCCGTATACCGTGCATTACACCTATGACACCATTGCCATGGCCAATGGCACAGGCAAAGGTATGATTGGCAAAGGTGGCAAAACCTGGTATTTCTTAACTGCAGATTATGCTTTTGGTTATGCACTGGAAAAAGATGCAGCTGCAGTAGTGGTCGCTGATGGCGGCAAGGTGCTGGGCAACGTGCGCCATCCTTTAAATGCCAGCGACTTTTCATCTTATTTGCTCCAGGCACAAAACTCCAAGGCCCAGGTTTTAGGTTTGGCAAATGCGGGCGGCGACACCATTAATGCAGTAAAGGCGGCCAATGAATTTGGAATTACCAAGACCATGAAGATTGCTGGTCTGCTGGTCTTTATTTCTGATGTGCACAGTATGGGCTTAAAAAGCGCGCAGGGACTTTACGCAACCGAGGCCTGGTATTGGGATCAAAATGAAGAGACTCGTAAATTTGGTGCGCGCTTCTTTGGCAAAATGAAACGTATGCCATCGATGGTTCAGGCGGGTAATTATTCTTCAACCATGACTTACCTTAATGCGGTGAAGGTAGCAGGAACCGATAATGCCGATAAAGTAATGGAGCAGTTGCGTAAGGTAAAAATCAACGACATGTTTACTAAAGGCGGCTATATCCGTAAAGACGGCACAATGGTACACACCATGTACTTGTTTGAAGTTAAAACGCCAGCTGAATCAAAATCACCTTGGGATTATTACAAGTTGATTAGCACCATTCCTGGTGAGCAGGCATTTCCAATCGCGTCTTATTCACAGTGCACATTGAAGTAATCTTTGGAAATTTTTGGTCTTTCTACTTCGGCCCTGTTAAGCCAACTCCTTTTGGGGTTGGTTAACGGGAGTTTCTACGCCATATTAAGTTTAGGGCTGGCGGTCATATTTGGCCTCTTAAATGTCATTAACTTTTCACATGGCGCGATGTTTATGATGGGCGCCATCGTGACGTGGATGGGCGGCAAATACTTTGGGCTGAATTATTGGGTAATGTTGTTGTTGGCGCCGCTGGTCGTGGGCGCTATTGGCGTGGTGATTGAGCGCCTCTTATTGCGGCACCTGTATCAATTGGATCATTTGTATGGGTTATTGTTGACCTTTGGCCTGACACTTTTTATTGAAGGTATCTTGCGCTCTATTTACGGTTCTTCGGGACTGCCCTTTTCGACCCCCGAGCTACTTACTGGGGCGACTGATTTAGGTTTTATGATGCTGCCAAATTACCGCGCATGGGTTGTATTTGCATCACTCTCAGTGTGCTTTGTTACTTGGTATGTGATTGAAAAAACCAAATTAGGCTCGTATTTACGTGCTGGTACCGAGAATCCAAAATTAGTTCAGGCGTTTGGAATTAATTTCCCGCTAAT
>CANKKB010000101.1 GCA_947482555.1 Burkholderiaceae bacterium
GACTAAAACATTCCATATTGTTTTAATTACTTCATGGTTTGCGGGCTTATTTTATTTGCCCCGTATCTTTGTTAATTTAGCCAGCGAAGCCGATCCTACGTCCTACGAGCGTTTACTGGGAATGGCGGGACGCCTCTATCGTTTTATTACTATTTTGATGGTTCCGGCCATTATTTTGGGCTTATTGCTCTGGTTCTATTTTGGCATTGGCGCGGGCATGACATGGATGCATCTTAAATTTTTCTTCGTTTTAATTATTTTGGGCTATCACCATGCCTGTGGAAAAATATTAAAACAGTTTCGCTTGCGCACTAACACCCATTCACATCGATGGTATCGCTGGTTTAATGAGGCTCCCGTTATTTTGTTGATCATTGTGGTTGCCTTAGTTGTCGTCAAACCTTTTTAATGAGATACCCATGCGATTTTTTGTAGTTTGTCCAGGCGGCCTCGAGGGCGCCCTCACGCAAGAATTAAATACCATTGCCAACCTGCCGGCAGCTAAGGCCTTAGGGCAATGGCTGATTGATCCAGCGCCCACGAGCCCAACCGGCGGAGTAGGCTTAGCCGCCCCATTAGCGGGCGCGATGGTTTTAAACCTGCATTCACGAATTGCCAGCCGAATATTGTTACAACTGGCTGAAGCGAGTTACCGCCAAGAGGATGATTTATATCGCTTAACGCGGGGCTTAGCTTGGGAAGACTGGTTTACTGCGCAGCAAACTTTACGGGTTGATGTGACTGCGCACCGTTCACCCTTAAAAAGTTTAAATTTCGCTACCCTACGCATTAAAGATGCGATTGTCGATCGGCTGCGTGAAGTGAGTGGTGAGCGGCCGAATATTGACACCGCATTTCCCAATGTACGCGTTCAGGCACATTTAAGTGCAACGCAACTAACCGTTTATCTTGATACTTCCGGGGAAGCGTTATTTAAAAGAGGCTGGCGCGATGAGAAAGGCGATGCACCTTTAAAAGAGAATTTAGCAGCAGGGATTTTGTCGCTTACAGGCTGGCAAGCAGGGCAAACTTTATTTGATCCGATGTGTGGCAGTGGTACTTTTTTAATTGAAGCCGCACAAATTGCTTTGCAAGTGCCGGCCGGCGCAATGCGGGCGGGTTTATATCAGCGCCAAGGCAAAGCGACGCCAAAACCAAGCCGCTTAGCCTATCGTCCGCTAGTCAATGCCGAGGATGGTTTTGGATTTCAGCGCTTAAAACCATTTATGGCGCAAACTGAATTACAACATTGGGAAAATATTTGTCTTGCCGCTTTAGCCCAGATGGCTAAGGGCCAGCAGCGTTTTCCGACAGTGCAAAGTTTATTCATTAGCGGTAGCGATATTAATGAGCAGCTTGTCAATATGTGTAAAGGCAACTGGCAGCGCGCTCACTTACCAGGAATGCCACTGGTACGTCAGGTTGATGCTTTAGTCAGTAAACCACCATCATTACCGAGTGAGTCGGTAGGTGAACCGCTAATGCTATTAAATCCGCCGTATGGCGAACGTCTGGCAATTCAGGGGGGCAGACGTGACAGTAGCGAGAGCCGCGATTATCGTGATGAGGGTCACGACTACTATGAAGAGAATACGGAAACGGGCCGCCAAGGAGCTAAGCGCTCTAGTCGGGAATCGCTTAAAGCCTTACAAGCCGAAGCCGAATTAGACCCTCAATTTGCTCTGTTCTTACAGCAATTTGGGCAACATTTAAAAGATGACTTTGGCGGCTGGGATGTCTTTATATTAACTACTGATATGGCCCTCCCTGGACAACTACGGATTAAAGAATCCCGCCGCACGCCTTTATTTAATGGCCCCTTAGAGTGCCGCTTATTTCGTTTTAAAATGAATCCGAAGTAAATTGATGGCGCTTTCCCCCCCCCCGATTTTTTTAACCAATTTGTAATGATTAAAAAGTACTTGGAGTAACTTGCATTGAAAACATATATGTGTCTTATTTGTGGATGGGTTTATGACGAGGCAACTGGCTTGCCAGATGATGGCATTGCTGCTGGCACACTTTGGCAGGATATTCCTATGAATTGGACTTGCCCCGAATGTGGTGCCCGTAAAGATGATTTTGAGATGATGGCAATTTAATGAACCAAAACGAAACTCTATTTGAGCGCGCGCAAAAAACTATCCCTGGCGGAGTTAATTCACCAGTAAGGGCGTTTCGGCAAGTGGGCGGCACGCCGCGATTTATTCAAAAAGCCTTGGGACCTTATTTTTGGGATGCTGATGGCAAAAAATATATCGACCTCATCATGTCTTGGGGGCCAATGATTGCTGGGCATGGACATCCAGAAGTGGTCGAGGCAGTGCAAAAGGCTGCCGCAACTGGTTTTAGTTACGGCGCCCCAACTGCCGGTGAAGTTGAATTAGCTGAGCGTATTTGTGAACTAATGCCCAGTGTCGAACAGGTGCGGATGGTGTCCAGTGGCACCGAAGCCACCATGAGCGCGTTGCGTTTAGCGCGTGGTTATACGCAACGCGATTTGATTGTTAAATTTGAGGGTTGCTATCATGGCCATGCTGATAGTCTTTTGGTTAAAGCGGGTTCTGGCTTATTAACCTTTGCCGATTCCACAAAAAATGCCCCATCCTCTAGCGGTGTGCCACAAGATGTAGTGAAGCATACCTTGGTTTTACCTTACAACGATTGCGCGGCGCTTGAAGAAGCCTTTCGGCTCAACGGCGCTAAGATTGCAGCAGTTATTCTTGAGCCCATTGCCGGCAATATGAATTTAATCCGCCCTACACCAGAATTTTTAGCAGCAGTGCGTAATTTGACTCAGCAGTATGGCAGCGTATTAATTTATGACGAAGTGATGACGGGTTTTCGTGTGGCACTGGGTGGTGCGCAATCCTTGCAGGGAATAACTCCCGATCTCACTTGCTTAGGCAAGGTCATGGGCGGGGGTATGCCGATGGCTGCGTTTGGCGGTAAAAAAGACATCATGGCAAAGTTGGCGCCACTAGGCAATGTATATCAAGCTGGCACTTTATCTGGCAACCCGGTAGCGGTAGCGGCAGGATTAAAGACCTTAGAAATTATTTCTCGCACAGGTTTTTTTGACTGCTTGGGCACTCAAACCGCGAAGCTGATGGCTGGTATGCAAGTCGTAGCCAAAAAACATGGTGTACCACTAGCGGTTGATAGTATTGGTGGCATGTTCGGAATTTATTTTTCTCAAGAGGTGCCCACCTCCTATGCTGCTGTAACTCAATCAAACATCGAACAATTTAAACAATTTTTTCATGCGATGTTGAATGAGGGGGTATATCTAGCACCGTCAGCCTATGAGGCCGGCTTTACTTCGATTGCACATGACAATACCATCATTGATGAAATTGTGGCAGCAAGCGATAAGGCAATGCAAGCACTAAAATAAATTGCAAAAACTAGCTTACATTCTCATCGGGTGGTCGTAGCCATCGACGGTGAGTAGGTCTAGCTTAGGCCCTCGACTGTGAATTTCAGCGGCAGTCAATTTGCCACCCCAGACACAACCAGTGTCGAGACAAACGGTATTTTTACGCACGAGCAAGCCGAGCGTCGACCAGTGGCCAAAAAAGATTTGAATATTGCGCGTTTTGCGCGTGGGCACATTAAACCAAGGTACACAGCCTAAGGGTGGAGTGGCAACTCCCTCGCTACTATCGAATTCCATTTCTCCTTGTGGCGTGCAAAAGCGCAAGCGGGTAAAGGCATTGGTCATCACCCGTAAGCGATCTACACCCTTAAGAGAGGATTTCCATTGATTCGGGGTATTACCATACATATTCGCCAAAAAATCACGATTATTTTTTTTGCGCAGGGCTTTTTCTACTTCCTTGGCACACTCAAGGGTTTGCTGCAAATCCCATTGCGGTAAAACACCGGCATGAACAAATAAAGCTTTGCCATTACTGAGGGCCATTGGACGATAACGTAACCAATCAATTAACTCCGCGCGATCAGGGGCATTGAGAATGTCATCAAGGGTATCCAGCGCTTTTGGTCCACGCAAGCCCGCATCGCGGGCTAATAAATTGAGGTCATGGTTACCTAAAATACATTCCACTTTGCCAGCTTCTTGCCACGATTTCAGCCGGCGTAAGGTACCTAGTGAATCTGGGCCACGATTAACCAAATCTCCTAAGCAAATTAGCTTAGAGCCTTCAGGCAAGAGGCTAACTAACTCATCGAGTTGAGTAGAACAGCCTTGTAAGTCGCCCACGGCATAAATTTTGGTCATAAGGCTATTCTAATGAATTCATGTGAAAGTATTATGGCGTCACTTTTTTCACTACGCTATAACGGATTAAGGTATTTTTTCTGGCGACATCGTGATCGATGATCGGTTCTGGGTAATCGCGGCCGAGGAGAATTCCTGCGGCTTCAAGTTCAATATGTCCGGCCAGCCAAGGCGCATGAATCGATTTATTGGAGAGCTTACTTAAAGCAGGTATGTAGCGGCGAATAAAATTACCTTGTGCATCAAAACGCTCTGACTGGGTAGTTGGGTTGAAAATTCTAAAATAGGGTTGTGAGTCGCAGCCCGAGGAAGACGCCCATTGCCAACCCCCATTGTTGGAGGCCAATTCAAAATCGGTTAAGTGAGCAGCAAAGTAAGCCTCGCCCCAGCGCCAATCGAGCCCTAAATCTTTGCTCAGAAAACTAGCTACCACCATGCGTAAGCGATTATGCATATAACCGCTTTGGTTGAGTTGGTGCATAGCTGCATCTACCAATGGGTAACCTGTTTTGCCTTCACACCAAGCAGTAAATAATTTCTTTGCTTTTGGGCCAGCCTCCCAAACTATCTTGTCATAATCAGGTTTAAAAGCAGCCCCATTGGCGAGGCGGGGGTGATTTGCCAGAATCATAAAATAAAAATCACGCCAAATAAGTTCACTAAGCCAGGTAGTTGCTCCTAAGCTGCCTGCCAACATCCGTCGATGTGCTTCGCGCACAAGACCGCGGATCGAGAGCGTACCAAAGCGTAGATGGGTCGAAAGATAACTCACTCCTTTGAGTGCTGGAAAATCACGGCCAATTTGGTATTGGTCAATACGCTTTAAAAAATCATTTAAAAATAATTCGCCGCCCTTACTACCTGCTGGTAAATATTGCTCGAGACCGGTCGATTGAAAGCCTAAGGACTTTAAAGAAGGTAGGCCCAAATCGAAGGCCTTCGGTAGGCGGGCAAATTGGCCGGCTTTTGGCAGACAGTCATGCGGCGCTAAATCAATTTCACGCAAACTACGTAACCAGTTATTTTTGTAAGGCGTAAAAACGGAAAATACGGTATTCGAATTCGTCAGAATTTCTTGATTCTCAAAAATCACTTGATCTTTAAAGTCATAAAAACCAATTTCATTTTTTTTAAGCGCTTGAGATACGGCGAAGTCGCGTGCAATTGCAGATGGCTCATAGTCATGATTGGTGTACACCGCACTTACTCCCAAGGCTTGAGCAAGCAGCGGAATTTCCTCAGCAGCTTTACCGTGCCGAACAATTAAACCGCTGCCTTGGTTGCGCAATTCAAGATCGATTTCGGCTAAACTTTGCCAAATAAAATCAACGCGCCGATCAAATTTTAGTGGGGCAGGTTTACTCGGGTCGGTATTACTATGTTGGCCTGGTAGCTGATCAAGAATGTCAGTGTCAAAAATAAAGCAAATAAAGACCGCTTGACACTCAGCTAAAGCATGCTTAAGCGCCGCATGGTCATAGAGGCGTAAGTCACGCCGTAACCAAACGAGGCCTTTGCGGGAGGTTCCATTGCTCATAGCCACTATCTTAGAGCTAATTGGCTAATCGGGTGTATTCGGCCCTGGCCATTCTGAATCCACTAAGATAAGGCTGATGGATACCGTATTTTTTATTGCTAGCAAAATTACCCAATTTTGCATTGAACCATTCAATTTGATTTTGCTGAGCGTTTTATTTGCCTTGCTATTTTTGCTCTTAAGAAAATATGCACTTTGCAAACGCTTCCTGCAAATGACACTGATCGGATTTTTTATTATTGGCTATTTACCCCTATCCGAATTACCTTTAAGAGCCCTTGAAAATGCCATTCCACCGTTAGATTTAAAGACCCTCCAGCCCGATAAGGTGGGCGGCTTAATTATTTTAGGCGGGGCAATTGACGGCGATACCACTAGCGATCGTCAGCAGGTTTCCTTAGGTTCAGCTGCCGAGCGAGCAACCAAAGCTTTTGAGTTAATGCGCTTGTATCCCGATTTGCCTTTCATCTTCACAGGCAGTTCAGGCGACTTGTCGCCGCAGGGCATGCCTGAAGCAGAGGCCTTTAAGCAACTGATTCAAGAGCAGGGCTTAGGCGCTCACCGGGGATATTTTGAAGGGCGTTCGCGCAATACATATGAAAACGCGGTACTGCTCAAGCCCTTACTAATTGAAGCAGGTGGCGCTAAGCAACCCTGGATTTTGCTGACCTCTGCCAGTCACATGTTGCGCTCAAGACAGATTTTTAAGCAGCAAGGCATTACCATATTGCCTTTTCCGGTGGACTATCAAACTCGTAGTTATCTCGATTGGACCGGCTTTGATCTGACCCTCGGGGCACAACAATGGGCTAATTTTTTACATGAAACTGTTGGTTTAGTGGGATATTGGCTTA
>CANKKB010000102.1 GCA_947482555.1 Burkholderiaceae bacterium
CATTATCCTCCGACACGCAATCCGAACCGTGAAACAAACCATTTAGGTCGAAAGATTTTCTCAGGCATGATATTTCAACGCTCTCTCAGACGCGAGCTTAGTTTTACTACAGGTGGTGTTTTTCTGGTCCTCGTTACGATCATGATTACTACCCTGGTTATTCGTATTCTTGGCTTTGCTGCGAATGGCAAAGTAAACCCCGAAGATGCTCTAGTATTAATTGCCTTAGCTACCCTCGGTTACACCGCAGTTTTACTTACCGTATCCTTATTTGTTGCAGTACTAATGGTCTTAGTGCGCTGGTACAAAGATTCGGAAATGATTGTTTGGTTTTCTAGCGGCTTAAGCATCATGAGCTTAATTAGACCCATACTCACCTTTGCCCTGCCCCTCATTGTGATCATTGGCGCACTAGCAATTTTTGTCTGGCCTTGGGCTAATCGGGAATCTACTGTTATTAGCCAGCGCTTTCAACAACGTGATGATGTCTCCATGGTGACTGCTGGTCAATTTCGTGAATCAGCTAAAGCTGAACGGGTTTTTTTCATCGAGCAAATTGATCTCGATAAAAATATTATTAAAAATATCTTCGTTGCTGATACTCGTAATCAGCGTCTCAGTATTGCGGTTGCAGAATCAGGCTATCTAGAGAACTCAGCCAATGGGGAAAAAACCGTTGTCCTTCAAAATGGGCGCCGCTATGATGGCCAGCCAAACCAGCCCAATTTTCGCATTCTCGAATTCGAGGAGTACCGGACAAAAATAAGGAGTAAGGATGTCAAAGTACCCCCACCACGGGATCGAGAAAAAGACCTATTTGAATTACTTGCCACTCCCACTAATCAAAATAAAGGGGAGATCTTGTGGCGCCTCGGCTTGCCATTGATGGCTTTAGGATTAGTGTTAATTGCAATACCACTAGCGTATGTAAATCCTCGCTTAGGTAATTACACTGCACTGTTTTATGCGGTACTAATTTATTTAATTTATAGCAATTTACTAAACTTAGCGCAAAATTTTGTTTCACAAGGAAAGTTGAATTTTTTCATCGCCATTTGGCCGATTCATTTGCTTGCCCTAGCGATTGCATTCATTCTCATTCGCAATCGCGTTAATCCTTCCATTTCATGGTGGCGTAGACAAATACCTGCGCTCTTTGGCCGCAAATGAAATTACTTTTCCCTTATATTTACGAGCGTTACTTTGCCAAGCAAATCTATATAGCCTTTGGTTTTATTTTATTTGCGCTCGTAGCCCTATTTTTATTTTTTGATGTCTTGGGTGAACTAAGCTCAGTTAATGCGAAATACACCCTTCCCCTGGCCTTACTACATATTCTCTTAAAGGCCCCTAATCGGATGATTGAAATCATTCCGATTGCTGGTCTGATTGGTAGTATTTATGTATTTGCGATGATGGCGAGTCAGTCTGAATTCACGATTTTTCGTATGGCAGGCTTAGATGTAAAACGGGGTCTCATTACCTTAGCAAAAATTTCCTTACCTTTAGTTATTTTTACTCTAGTTGTAAGCGAATGGCTTGGGCCCTACAGCGAATCGGTTTCCGATCAAATTCGCTCTCGTGCTTTAGGGGCTAATTTTGAATCGCAGTTTCGCTCCGGTGTATGGGTGAAAGATCGCCTACGTGACGAAGACGGCTCTGGCCCAGTTCGGCCTGGTATCCGTTATGTGAACGTGGGAGAAATTAAAAACGATAATGAAATTCGGAATATTCGTATGTATGAATTTGATGTCAACTATCATCTTTTATCCATTCGCAATGCCATCTCGGGGCGTTTTGACAGCAATGGTATTTGGGATTTAAATCAAGTCACAGAAACTCGCTTTAAAGAAGCCAAAAATAAAGATCCGCTTGATGCTGTTTATTCAGCTACGACCAAAACGTATCCAACCTTAAAACTCATGTCTGAAGTCACTCCGCAGATATTAGAGGTGCTATTACTAAATCCCGAGAAAATGTCAATCCAAAGCTTGGGGCGCTTTATTACCCACCTCAATGAAAATCGACAAGATACTCAACGCCACTCGATTGCGTTTTGGAAAAAATTAGTTTATCCATTCATTATTTTTGTCATGCTCACTTTAGCGCTTCCCTTTGCTTATTTACGAGTGCGCTCGGGTAGCGTCGGTATTAAAGTATTTGGCGGAATCATGCTCGGGATGAGTTTTCAACTTTTTAATTCGCTTTTTTCCAATGTGGGTTTATTAGGTGCATGGCCAGCCATCCTAACGGCAGCTATTCCGCCACTACTCTACTTTGCCCTGGCTCTTTTTGCCCTGCAGCGGGTATCTCGTTCATAACGTCCTTTTATTACTCAATTTCATTTAGAATGAATATTTAAGACTATAAGTTGTATATAGGCTAAGGGTTAGGCAGGACAAACGATGAACTTGCATCAATTTCGCTTTGTACGTGAGGCAGTTAGGCAAAACTTCAACCTAACTACTGCTGCCAAAGTACTCTTTACTTCACAACCAGGCGTATCCAAAGCGATCATTGAACTCGAAGATGAGCTAGGGGTAGAAATTTTTCGTCGTCACGGTAAGCGAATACGTTCCTTAACCGAACCAGGTAAACGCATTCTTGCCTCAATTGAACATATTCTTGATGAAGTGGAAACACTTAAACGTGTTGGCCAAGATTTTGCTAGTCAAGACCAAGGTAATTTGGTCATTGCAACTACGCATACTCAAGCGCGCTATGCCTTACCCAAAGTATTAAGCGAATTTACGAAACGTTTTCCGAAGGTACGCGTCAGCTTGCAGCAAGGTAATCCCAGTCAAATTGCTGAGATGCTCATCCACGATCGCGCCGACATTGCCATTGCGACCGAGGGCATTGCCAATACACCTGGCATCTTAGCGCTGCCAGGATTTCAATGGCAACATGTCTTAATCGTACCGCTAAGCCATCCACTTTTAAATGTAGCTGTAATTACACTCGATGATTTATGCAAATATCCATTAATCACTTATGACAAAGCATTTTCTGGCCGTGCCAAAATTGATGCGGCTTTTGCCTCGCGGAATTTACAACCCGATATTATTTTAGAGGCCATCGATGCTGATGTAATTAAAACGTATGTAGAAACGGGTATGGGTATTGGCATTATGGCGGGTGTAGCTTATGACCCTGAGCGCGATCGCAATTTAAAAGCCCTTGCAGTTGGTCATCTCTTTGGCAATAATGTGACCCATATAGGCGTTAAGCAAGGCGCTTATTTACGCTCATTTATCTACACTTTCATTGAGCTATTTTCACCAACACTCACGAAAAAGATTGTTGAACAATCGATGTCGAGTACCGCAGAAAATTATCAAATTTAGGTGGTACTCGGGTCGGACTTATATTTTTACTCATATTTTTATACACAAATTGGTTTAAGCTACCAATTTAGGGTACTCCCCTCCCTCAACGTACTTTGCAGAAAATTAGTGTTCAAGTTGCTTTGGGTTAAGTCGGCAAAAGTTTAAGTTTCTCCCTCCTATATCCCCAATGTCCAATGTGCTACTACTTACAGTCGGTCAACATGCCCTGTCTTCGTGATCGCGACAGTCTCAAATCGACCTATATGAGTCGCTCACGCTTTAGTGAACATTAAACTCTCAATTAGAGCTCCACTTTTAAAGTGGACTTATTTTGATTGGGCGCACATTTAAGTTGGACTTCTTCGTATTTTTCAGGCAAAAAAAAATTTGCCTATAGAAATGGTAAAGTATGATTTTCTATGTGAGTTCTACTAGCAATCTCGCCTCAAAACGCATTTCAATCCTAGGTGTTTTTTTGGGTACTTTCCATCATCTAATTAATTTATTCCTTGCTTGGGGTTTATTGTGGATTCAGAAAATAAAGTTTGGGCTCGTCAATTAGTAATAAAAGATAAAAGATCATTACTGGATTCTTTTTCTTTAGCCCTGAATGATGCGCTGGTGGCGCGCTATCGGCGAGTACCTTCAAGTGCATTTGTTGCTACTCAATTTAATCTAATGGCGTGGGTTACTAAACCCATTACCCAAGAGACTGCTCGTCGCTGGATGAAAGGCTTGGCTATTCCTGAATTTGACAAGATTTTAGTACTGCGGTCTTGGTTGGGTCTGGATTTAAATACTCTCGGGATGTCCAGTATTAAATCGGTAGAGAGAGAAAATGCAGATGAGCTAAATCGAGTCCTTTCTCAAGAGGCAATAAAAAACAAAGATAATTATCTTGAGTCAACAATAAGGATAAGGGATACCCTTCGAGAACTTACAAAGCAGCTCTCGTTCTTAAGCCCAAATTATATTCATCATGATGAGCATTCTGAAAATATTACCCCGAGTTTGCCCCAAAAAATATTGGATTCCTTATCAGCGCAAATAGCAGTGATAAACCATACAGGAAGCATTATCCAAGTCAATAAAGCTTGGCGTACCTTTGCTGACGAGAACGCGGCGCCAAACCATACCAGCCACTTTGATCAATGTAACTATTTAACGGTATGTGACACCGCTTGCGATAGTGGCAGTAAAAATGCTAATGTTATGGCCGAAGGTATCCGCGCCGTCTTAAGGGGCGAGTTAACTGAATTTGTGCTTAAATATCCTTGTCATTCCCCGAAAGAGAAGCGCTGGTTTGTAGTTCGGACTACCAATCTTGAGCATGCAGGGGAAGCTTATGCCATTGTTAGTCATCAGCGCATCTCAGAAGCCAACTATCAACAAATCGAATTTCCCTGATTTTTATCTCATCTGAGATAAATGCCTGACTGTCGCTTTTGGGTCCGAATCGAGCCTGCCGTATTTAACTAACCCCAACGTCTACCTCAAGCGCTACTAATGCCCTTGCTGGCGGCCTTAATTCAGCGCAAAGTGATATTCCCTTTCACGCTAGGAGAACGTCATGGAAATGAGTATTGCAACCCAGCATAAGGAACCCTGGCATGAAGGCAAACTGGCTGGGTAGAAAACGCCGCTCAAGCTAAAAGATATTTGGGCGATTCGGGTGCGACTTCAAATTAATAGGAATAAGCGAGATTTAGCCTTATTTAATTTAGCTATTGATAGCAAGTTACGCGCCTGTAATCTGGTCAAAATCAAGGTATTGGACATCTCCACTGGAGATCATGTTTCATCCAGAGCGACCATCCTGTAGCAAAAGACCCGCCAACCAGTTCAGTTTAAAATTACTGAGCACCTGCCTTCTGAGTCATTTGGCATTGAAAGAACCATCTGTGGTGCCTCGGGTCGGACTCGAACCGACACGCCTTGCGGCACCGGATTTTGAGTCCGGCACGTCTACCAATTCCATCACCGAGGCTAGTGAAAACACTTTAGAGGCTCGAGTTTAACAAACTAAGGGATCAAAATCGTCGAACCTGTAGTCTTGCGCCCCTCCAAATCAATATGGGCTTGAGTGACATCCGCCAAACGGTACTCTTGATGAATTTCAATTTTGACTTTGCCACTTTGAACCATATTAAATAGTTCAGCGGCCATGGGTTCCAGCAAACTCCGGTTTAAAACATAAGTTGATACAGTGGGACGAGTCACTTTTAACGAGCCCTTACCAGCCAAGATGCTTAAATCAAGCAAGGGGGGCGAGCCTGAAGCGCCGCCAAAAGAAACTGCTAGGCCCAATGGTGAAATACAATCGAGTGTTTGCATAAAAGTATCTTTGCCAACTGAGTCATACGCTACTGGCACACCTTTACCGCCAGTAATTTCTTGTACACGTTTGACGAAATTTTCTTCACGATACAAAATCGTATGATCACAGCCATACGATTTTGCTAGCTCGGCTTTTTCCTTACTGCCAACCGTGCCAATCACTGTGGCGCCAATCGCCTTTAACCACTGACAGGCAATTAAACCAACCCCGCCAGCAATTGCATGAAACAAAACAGTGTCGCCCTTTTGCACTTTATACGTACTAGTTAATAAATAGGCTGCAGTTAAACCTTGCAGCATCATCGCCGCGCCAGTTTCAAAGGAAATTGCATCGGGTAATTTAACTAAGATATCGGCGGGCATTACGCGGGCGGCGGCATAAGCACCTGTAGGTCGTCCAGCATAAGCAACTCGATCACCAACTTTGACGTGAGTTACACCGGCGCCAACTTTTTCAATTACGCCAGCCCCTTCCATTCCTAAGCCAGCTGGCAGAGGTTGCGGGTAATAGCCCGTCCGAAAATACACATCGATGTAATTCAGGCCGCAGGCATGCTGACGAATCAATACTTCTCCAGGCCCTGGCTCACCTAATTCCACATCAACATATTTCATAACCTCAGGACCGCCTGCCTCTTCTACACGAATTGCCTTTACCATTTCTTTTGCCATGCTATTGCCCACTTTTCTTAAATGATGTCGCGTTTAATTACTGAGGATTATGGCCATAAGCCAAAAGCCTGCGTTTCTTGCTTTTATTCTATTCCAGCTGAAATATGCCGTAGGAACTGTAAAATACCCTAAAAAGGATACTACTGCATGGCAGGTCACTCAAAATGGGCCAATATTCAACACCGCAAGGGTCGTCAAGACGAAAAACGCGGCAAGATTTGGACCAAATTAATTCGCGAAATTACCGTTGCCGCCAAAC
>CANKKB010000103.1 GCA_947482555.1 Burkholderiaceae bacterium
CCGCCTAGTACGCATTTGTATTCAATTTTTTAGACGAGGCAGCACCCATGAAAAAAATCCTCATTCTTGGGGTGAATGGCTTTATTGGCCACCATCTTTCCAAGCGTATTCTTGCGACTACCGATTGGGAAGTGTATGGCATGGATATGCAAAATGATCGCCTGAGCGATTTGCTAAGCAATCCGCGTATGCATTTCTTTGAAGGCGACATCACTATTAATCGCGAATGGGTCGAGTATCACATTCGTAAATGCGATGTCATCCTGCCCTTAGTCGCCATTGCCACTCCAGCCACTTATGTGCAACAGCCTCTGCGCGTTTTTGAACTTGACTTCGAAGCTAATTTACCCATTGTTCGTTCGGCGGTTAAGTACAAAAAACATTTGGTCTTTCCCTCAACCTCTGAGGTTTATGGCATGTGCAGTGATGCCGAGTTTGACTCAGCTACTTCAAATTTAGTCTATGGCCCCATTCATAAACAACGCTGGATCTACGCCTGTTCTAAACAATTAATGGATCGAGTTATTTGGGGTTATGGCATGGAAGGCTTGCGCTTTACCTTATTCCGCCCATTTAATTGGATTGGCCCAGGCCTTGACAGTATTTATACGCCTAAGGAAGGTTCATCGCGCGTCGTAACCCAATTTTTAGGCCACATTGTGCGTGGCGAGCCGATTAATTTAGTGGATGGTGGCGAGCAAAAGCGTGCGTTTACCTATATAGATGATGGCATCGATGCGCTCATGAAAATTCTCGATAATACCAATGACATTGCGAATGGCAAGATATTTAACATTGGTAATCCTAAAAATAATCATTCGGTGCGTGAGTTAGCCAGGATGATGCTCGAGATTGCCTGCAGCATTCCCGAGTATGCAAAAACGGCGCAACAAGTCAAGATTATCGAAACAACCTCTGGCGCATATTATGGTGAAGGCTATCAAGATGTCCAAAATCGCGTCCCAGCAATTAATAACACCATGAGCGAGTTACATTGGCAGCCAAGCACGAACATGCAAGATGCCTTGAAACATATTTTTGAAGCCTATCGCCACGATGTTCCTAAAGCGCGTAACTTAGTCGATCAAGATAATTAAGTTGGCTGCTTAGTCTATGGCAAAAATCGCCCTCAAGGTGGATGTTGATACGCTGCGGGGTACCCAAGAAGGTGTACCCAATTTAGCCCGCGTACTTGAACAATTGCACTTGCACGCCACTTTTCTCTTTAGTCTTGGCCCTGACCACACTGGCTGGGCGCTTAAACGGGTATTCCGACCTGGCTTCTTAAAAAAAGTGGGGCGCACTTCGGTACTTGAGCATTATGGTCTACGCACCTTACTTTATGGCGTTTTATTACCGGGTCCCGATATTGGTAAATTAGCGCGCGCGGAAATGCAGGCAATTCATCGCGCTGGCCATGAAACTGGCATTCATGCTTGGGATCATGTCGCTTGGCATGATGGGGTACGTAAACAAAATGCACCGTGGACTCAGCAACAAATGCTGCGTGCTTGGAACCGCTTTGAAGATATCTTTCGTCGCCCACCCAGCACTGCTGGTGCGGCTGGTTGGCAAATGAATGAAGTGGCACTTCAGCAGCTTGATACCTGGGGTTTAAAGTATGCCTCCGATGGCCGTGCACCACTGAATTTAGCCCCCTATCGAATTACTTTCCCGCCAGAAAAGGTTGGTGAAAAACCGCGTCGCAGTCAATGCATTCAATACCCCACGACCTTACCCACTTTAGATGAGCTGATTGGTATCAATGGCATGGATGCCTTTGCTGCTGTCCGACACTTATTAAGTCTCACCCAAAGCAACCCCAATGATCAAGTCTTTACCCTGCATGCAGAGCTAGAAGGACAAAAGCTCTTGCCTGCCTTCGTAGAATTAATCGACGGCTGGCTAATGCAAGGTCATCAATTAGTCACGCTGGGCGAACTTCACCAATCCTGGGTCGCTACTCAGCAACTCGATAAAATAGCGACTTGTCCATTAAATTGGGGCACAGTGCCAAATCGCAGTGGTGAATTAATGGTCTTCCCCTAACCCGTTTTGAAATATTTTTTTAACCTTAAAGGATTGATATGAGCATTGCTATTGGCCAACGTATACCGAATTGCAATATCCCCGCAACCTCGCAACTCACATTTTCGCCTGCGGCGTATGCCGGTCGTAAATTGGTTTTATATTTTTATCCTAAAGATTCAACCCCAGGATGCACAGTTGAAGCCGGCGAATTTCGTGATGCCATTGATGCATTTACCCAAGCCAATACCTTGGTGGTTGGAGTCTCACGCGATAACCTAAAGTCACACGAAAATTTTCGTCAAAAACTGGATTTGCCTTTCGAGTTAGTGGCCGATACCGAAGAAAAGCTCTGCGCGCTCTTTGGGGTGATGAAAATGAAAAATATGTATGGCAAACAAGTACGTGGCGTAGAACGCAGTACCTTTTTATTTGATTCAACCGGCAAACTTTGCAAGGAATGGCGTGGTCTTAAGGTTCCTGGCCATGCAGCCGAAGTATTACAGACCGCACAGGCCATTCAATAAAATCGGTAATTTAGCCCTTGCATTGCAATTAATTTAAGGTAAAGTAAGGGCATATGCACCGGAAACGATGGTATGGCTTGATCATGCAACTTGGCGAAACTCAGCTAAGTCTGCTCAAGCTCCCCCGGATTTTTGCCCACTATTTTCGTTTTTCTCTCGACCGCCAACGCGCTTTGCTAGGCGGTTTTTTCTTTTAGGAGCCTTGCATGCCTTTGCCCCCACTACCGACTCAAATTGCCGATCAAGTCAAATTGAACCGTAAGGAAACCCCAGATTTAAAACAAAGGCCTGTCCCCGTCGTTCGCAATGCTGTTGATACCCTCTTAGATACCAAAGTTGATCTAGAAACGCTAGCTTCAGCTGAATGGGCAAATAGTGCCCAAGTCGATTTATCTACTGCAGAATTAGCCCTTGAAAAAATTAAGGGTGATCATCGTGTGAAGCAAACCGAAAATAAAAATTCAAAACGCATTATTCGTAGCGGGCCACCGACTTTATTTGTACTAGATACTAATGTTTTAATGCATGACCCGGCATCGCTATTCCGTTTTGATGAGCACGATTTATATTTACCAATGACGACTTTAGAGGAGCTCGATAACCATAAAAAGGGCATGAGCGAAGTTGCGCGTAATGCCCGCATGGTTAGTCGTTCGCTCGATCAACTCATCGCTGGGACTACTGGCACTCTTGAGGAGGGCATCCCGCTCAACAAGCTGGGACACTCAGATGTTTCAGGCCGGCTGTTTTTTCAAACCCAATTATTTACCCATGTACTCCCTGAGGGACTGCCCGAAGGTAAAGGAGATAATTTAATTCTGGGGGTCGTGCGCGAACTCAAGCAAACGAAACCTGAACAGGAAGTGGTCTTGGTATCGAAAGATATCAATATGCGTATTAAGGCACGCGCTCTAGGCTTGCCAGCTGAAGACTACTTTAATGATCAAGTCTTAGAAGACCGAGACCTAATGTATACAGGTGTCATGCATTTGCCGCCTGATTTTTGGCCTAAACATGGCAAAGCCATGGAAAGCTGGTCTGACGTCAAGTCTGGCTCAATGTTTTATCGGGTGACTGGCCCATTGGTTCCTAGTATGTTAGTTAATCAATTTGTCTATCAAGAAAACCCCGATGGCTCTACACCCTTTTATGCCCAAGTAAGAGAAATTAATGGCAAGACTGCACTCTTACAAACGCTGCGCGATTTCTCCCATCAAAAAAATAATGTGTGGAGTGTCACCGCGCGTAATCGTGAACAAAACTTTGCCATGAACTTGCTGATGAATCCCGATGTTGATTTTGTTACCTTACTTGGCCAAGCGGGCACAGGAAAAACCCTTCTAGCCTTAGCAGCGGGTCTTGAGCAAGTTCTCGATAGTAAGCGGTATAACGAAATTATCATTACCCGCGCCACCGTGCCAGTGGGTGAGGATATTGGCTTTCTGCCCGGCACTGAAGAAGAAAAAATGCAACCTTGGATGGGTGCTTTTGATGACAATCTGGAAGTGCTCCACCGTAATGAAGATAATTCAGGCGAGTGGGGCCGCGCCGCTACCCAAGAACTGATTCGTTCGCGTATTAAAGTAAAAAGTATGAACTTCATGCGGGGTCGTACCTTTGTAAGTAAGTTTGTCATTATTGATGAGGCGCAAAACTTGACGCCCAAGCAGATGAAAACCTTGGTAACACGAGCTGGTCCTGGGACAAAAATTATTTGCTTGGGCAATATTGCGCAAATCGATACGCCCTATTTAACCGAAGGTTCATCTGGCCTGACCTATGTTGTTGACCGCTTCAAGGGTTGGCGTCATAGTGGTCATGTGACTTTAGCTCGTGGTGAGCGCTCGCGCCTTGCCGATCATGCTGCAGAAGCCTTATAACTATCGCTTACGCCTACTGATTGGTCTTGCTGTTTTTGGTCTAACGGCCTGCGGCATGTTTGGGGGACGCTCCAACCAACCCGCATCATTTTCTGCGGCGCGAGTAAGTCAGTTTAATGAAGATACCAGTGTAGGCGCGGAGGATATTTCAATTGCGGCGGTTGGCTTAGTCGATGTGCCCTATCGCTTTGGAGGCAACACCCCAAATGGCGGCTTCGACTGTAGCGGCTTAATTGTTTATGTTTATAACAAAGCGGTTTCGATACGGCTGCCGCGCACGATTGAAGAAATGAGTAAAAAAGGGGGTAGCATTGGTCAACAAGCACCAGCGCCAGGAGATTTAATCTTTTTTAATACCACGGGGGAAAAGTATTCGCATGCTGGTATTTATGTGGGTCAGGGTCGCTTTGTACATGCGCCTAGCGCTGGAGGCACAGTTCGCTTAGACCGCATTGATACCCCTTATTGGGCCGCACGCTTTACTGAAGCTCGGCGCATCGTACCCAACAACTAAGCTTGGTAATTAAAAGGGTTCGTACCCAGTAAAGCCGCCACTTGAACCATTGGGGCTGCTAGATGAAAAGCCGGACGCCCCTAATGCCAGATTATCAAATTTCGTATAGGGTCCTTGCCAGCTGAGACGGATAGTCCCAATCGGTCCATTCCGTTGCTTGCCAATGATGATTTCCGCTACGCCTTTATCAGTAGTGGTATCAGGGTGATAAACCTCATCGCGATAAATAAACATAATTAGGTCGGCATCTTGCTCAATCGCACCTGACTCACGTAAATCAGACATGATTGGACGCTTATTGGGGCGCTGTTCTAAGCCGCGATTTAATTGCGACAATGCCAACACAGGGCATTGCAATTCTTTTGCTAGCGACTTTAATGAGCGGGAAATTTCTGAAATCTCGGTAGCACGATTTTCAGAACTAGACCCACCACTACCGCTCATTAATTGTAAATAATCCACGATCACTAAACCTAGCGTGCCACCAAAATTACGGGCAATCCGGCGTGCTCTAGCGCGCAACTCAAGACTTGATAAAGCACCAGATTCGTCAATTAAAATCTGCGTATTACTTAAACGAGCAATCGCATCAGTAACGCGTGGCCACTCATCATCTTGTAATTTCCCGGTGCGCATACGCGATTGATCTACGCGTCCTACTGAGCCCAAAAGACGTGAAGCTAATTGCGTACCCGACATTTCCATCGAGAACACGACCACTGGCAAACCTTCTACCAAAGCGACGTTTTCAGCAATATTTAAGGCTAACGCGGTTTTGCCCATTGACGGTCTGCCAGCAACAATGACTAAGTCACCCTTTTGCAAACCACTTGTTTGCTTATCTAGATCAATAAACCCAGTAGCAATTCCCGTAATATCGCTGCCACCTTGCCGGTTATATAGCTCATCGATTCTTGACACCACTTCTTGCAAGAGTGGCTCAATTTCTAGGTAATCGCCTTTACGGCTACCTTCTTCACCAATTTGCAGAATCCGTGATTCAGCCTCATCTAATAAAGTACGAACTGAACGCCCTTCGGGCACAAAGGCGGAATTCACAATACTGTCAGAAACGGCAATCAGTCGGCGCAAAATACTGCGGTCGCGCACAATTTCGGCATAGCCTTTAATGTTCGCAGCACTAGGGGTGTTTTGCGCTAGTGAATTCAGGTAGTCGATGCCGACTAATTCACCCCCCTGCTCCGACTTAATTGCCTCATGAACAGTAATTACGTCCGCAGGGTGGTTGTCACCAATTAAGTTTTGGACAACACGAAAAATTAGGGCATGTTCTGGGCGATAAAAATCGACTTCGGTGAGGATGCCGCCGAGGCGATCCCAAGCTGAATTATCTAAGAGTAAGCCCCCCAATAGCGACTGTTCTGCCTCTACCGAATGGGGGGGTACTTTTAACGCTTGCAGTACTGCATCCCCTGAACCCGCCATACTAGGATTAAGCGTAATGGAGCGGGAACGAGATTCAGCCATAAGGCTATATTAAGCCTGTTCGCCAATCACACGAATCACGATGTTTGAAATCACATCGGTATGAACAGCCACCGCTACAGGATGGTCACCCACAATTTTCAAAGG
>CANKKB010000104.1 GCA_947482555.1 Burkholderiaceae bacterium
ACGCGGCTTTTTCGTTCTTCAAAGAGAAGATTACTTCTTTGCTTCTGGAGCAGCAGGAGCTGGAGCAGCAGGAGCAGCAGGTGCAGCATCAGCAGGAGCTGCAGCAGGAGCTGGAGCAGGAGCTGGTTTTGGTTCTTCTTTTTTGCCACAGGCAGCCAAAGCAACGGCTAACATAGCAGCAAGTAATAGTGACTTCTTCATTTGTAAGTTCCTTTAAAAAATATAAACATCAATTACCGGTAATTGTTGTTGGAATCAATTAAGGGTTACCCCTTAACAAATCCAGAAAACATTATAGCCATCATTCGCGAAGTGGTTCAAAGATTAACCATCCTGCTTGATATGCACTGTAGAGCGAATCTGCCGAATGACCCTTTGCAGGCTTAAGCGCCAGGCGTTGGGTGGCTGATAGAGTTGCGGTCTTTTTCGCAGCTAGCGAGCGCCATATCGCAATGCTTAGGGGATTGGCTAACTGGGCCACATTTTCTCCATTACAAAATATTTGCTGTTCGTGACAGATCATTCTAGAAAGGGGATGCAGATGCAAATGGGTTGTACCTAGCTTCCTCATGAATTGGAGGTAACTAAGGGGCTTGGCCGGACCCATAAAATAAGCGCTGGGCTTGGGTTCACTTAAATAGGCACTAATGCCCTTTAAAAATTGATTAATATCTTTTAAATCAAGGGCTTTTAAATGTTTCTTCAGTTGCTTAGTAAGCTCTGCTGGCAAGACCTCTGGTTTGTCAGTAGCCCTTTGATGGGGATCGGCATAGCGGCCATCGAAGGCTGGCGCTTCATCTAAGGATTCTGCTAAACGCCATAAGCCCTCCTGCAGCAATTCTCGATAGGTCGGAGAACGAAAGCCAATTGACCAGGTTTGACACTCTGAATCGAGCGCTATGCCATGATGGGCTGTATTGGGCGGCAAATAAAGCATATCCCCGGGCTCTAGAATCCACTCCTCTTGGGCCTTAAAGTTACGCAGAATTTTGAGTGGTAAGTCTGCCTGGAGTTTTAAATCACTTTTTCTGGAAATGGACCATTTTCTGCGTCCGGCCATTTGCAATAAAAAAACATCATAGGAGTCAAAGTGGGGGCCAACTCCACCCCCTTTGCCGGCTAGACTAATCATCAGATCATCTAATCTGGCATCGGGGATAAAGCGAAACCAAGAAAGTACCTTCGCCGCAGCTGCGTAATATGCCTCAGCCCCTTGAATTAAGAGGGTCCAATTAGGGTCGCTGAGGCTGGGTAAGTCTTTGGATTTCAGAGGCTCGGCACTCAGGTCTTGCAGGCGCCAAGGCTTAGAGCGGACTAAACGGGCTTCACTTTCGCTATTGGTGGCCAGCGCTAAGAGTGCTGTCGAGGATATAGGGCTATCGAGTGGCTGGCCCAAGGCCTTGGCCTGCTGAAAAGCGGGAATAGCGCCGCGAACCAATAGCGGTTGCCGATGCCAGTAATCGCGCATAAAGGCTTGCGGGCTAAGACCCCCCAATAATGGCCAAGCCTGCTGCAAGAGCAAGACTTCAGGAGCCGGTGGTGGTTGATATGGATTGCTCAAGTAAAATGAACTCATTTCTCAATTTTTAGCAAACTAATTAGCAAACTACGTATGAAGATCTCAAAAAATACTATCGTATCGCTGCGTTATAAATTAACCGATGCACAAAATAATGTGATCGAAGAACCTGAAGCCCCGATGGTATACCTGCACGGAGGCTATGATGGCACGTTTCCCAAAATTGAAACAGCTTTAGATGGTCAAGATGTGGGTTATGAAACCACTTTGCAACTTGATCCCGGCGATGCGTTTGGAGAGTACGACCCAGAGTTATTAAAAATAGAACCCCGCACGCGTTTTCCAGACCCCCTTGAAGTGGGGATGCAATTTGAAGGAGTTCCTGACGCCGATGATTTTTCTAATGACGCGGAACAGGTTCGCGATGTGATTGATGATGGCGATGAAGATGATCTTTCGACGATGATATACACGGTTACCGACGTTGCTGAGAATCAAGTGGTGTTAGATGGCAATCATCCCCTTGCTGGAATGGCCTTACGTTTTTGGCTGCAAGTGGAAGAGGTACGGATAGCTACTGATGATGAAATTCAAAACCGTCACCCGCAAGGTGCAGAAGGTCTTGGCTTTGGAATTTTAGATGAGGATGACGAAGAGCTAGATGAAGATTACATTGGTGGCGCACAAAAAAAAGACGGTGCCAATCCGCATACTTTGCACTAAATACGCTTCAGCAATACCTTATTCTTTCAGCCAGCGCTTAATCGCATCTAGCTCGCGCATAGCAGCGCCATCTTCGGGGGCAGCTGCAGAATGAGTAGGTATTTCTCCACTGAGTTTTGCCAACGCTTCTTCTAAAGCTTGAATTTTGGTTTCTTGTAAGAGGGTTGCATCTATTAACCCTTTTAATGCAAGTGACATCGGATCATCCGCATTCGGGGTAATGCCATATGCCGAAAAGTTAGCCTTACTTTCGATAGAGCCAGCTTGAGGTAAGTCGGGGTGCAAGGTACGCGCTGGAACGCCAACCGCTGTTGCCCCCGCAGGAATTTCTTTGAGGACTACCGCATTGGAGCCAATGCGGGCACCATCACCTACGGTAAAGCCACCCAAGACCTTAGCGCCAGCGCTAACCACGACACCCTTGCCTAAGGTGGGGTGACGCTTAACACCTTTGTAAAGTGAGGTGCCGCCTAAGGTTACCCCTTGGTAAATCGTGCAATCATCACCAATGACTGCAGTTTCGCCAATGACGATACCTAAGCCATGATCAAGGAATACGCGGCGCCCAATTTTGACCCCAGGGTGAATTTCAATACCAGTAAGCCACCGAGCCAACATCGACCAAATGCGGGCGATTAATTTAAGCTCGACTTGCCAAAAAAAGTGGGCCACGCGATGCAGCCAAACCGCATGCAAACCAGGGTAACAAAGTATTACCTCTAAGCGGTTTCGCGCCGCGGGATCGCGGGCAATAATGGAATCGATTTCTTCGAAGAAGGCATTGGGCATAGTGAGAGTTTAATCGGAAGCGCCTATTTTTTTGTCAGCATCTGTTTGGCAATACCCCTCAGCAAGTCAATTTCCTCTTTATGGAGTTCGGCCCTTGCGAAAAGGGCCTCTAAACGCGGCATCAATTTTTTTGGTCTATCAGGGTCAAGGTAGCCGATGGATTCGAGTCCTTGGCGCCAGTGCTCGGCCATGGCAGCAACCGCAATCGGGTCGGCTAATTCACTATTGGGCGCTTTGGGTCTTGCATTTGTTTGTTGTAAGGCTATTTCGGCCTGTAATGACTGTCGCAGTGTATAAGCGCAGACCATGACTGCTTGCGCTAAATTGAGGGATGGGTAAGCTGGGTTAGCATCCAAATAGACCCGATGCGAGCATAGTTTGAGGGCTTCGTTATCTAAGCCAGTTCTTTCTGGGCCAAAAACCACGGCTACCTGCTCTTCATTCATGAGTAATTGGGTCGCGCGCTGGCAAGCTTCCTGCCAAGATAGCTCTGGGGGCCCAAATTGCCGCTCACGACTAGTTAAACCTAGCACTAGGGAGCAATTGCTGAGGGCTGGGCCTAGGGTAGATATCTCAAGCGCTTGCTCTAAGACATCTTGAGCGCCGCTGGCAAGGGCAATTGCTTCAGGATGTTGGAAGGGCTTATCTTGGCGGGGCGCTATCAGCGTAAGGCGATTAAAACCCATGGTTTTAATCGCCCGTGCACTAGAGCCAATATTACGGGGATGACTGGTCTGAACCAAGACCCAATTCAGCGCATTAAAGGCGGGATGTTCAAGTGGTGGGTTCATTGTATGAATCGGGTCAGTCGGCTGATTAAGGGTTGGCTCGGGAGTGATTTGGGGCATTTTCAGGTTCATTCTGCAGGGGGTCTTGCGCCTGATCGTTTAATATGAGCGCTTCGCTTGTTATTGTCCCGCATTTTTTTTGGACGCTTACTGGCTTGTTCTTATTTAATTTGCTCACAATAATCTTATGCATCCTATGTTGAATGTGGCCATTAAGGCTGCACGCCGTGCCGGAACTATTATCAATCGTGCCTCGCTAAACTTAGAGCGTTTGCAGGTTGATCGCAAACAACATAACGATTTTGTGACAGAAGTCGACCAACAAGCTGAAGCGGCCATTATTGAAACGCTGAGTGAAGCTTACCCAGACCATGGTTTTTTAGCCGAAGAAACAGGTAGCCATAATCCAGAAGCGGAATCGATTTGGATCATTGACCCCCTTGATGGCACAACCAATTTTATTCATGGCTTTCCACAATATGCGGTTTCTATTGCACTCGCAGTTGCGGGCGTAACCCAGCAAGCGGTGGTGTATGACCCTTCCCGCGATGAATTGTTTACAGCTACTCGAGGCAGTGGGGCGTATTTAGATCGCCGGCGTTTACGGGTGGCGGCCGAAACCCGTTTAACCAATGCTTTACTAGGTACGGGATTCCCTTATCGGGAGGACCAAGACCTTGAAACCTACTTACGAATTTTTGCCGAGATGTCACGACAATGCGCTGGCTTGCGTCGCCCTGGAGCCGCTTCTTTAGATTTGGTTTATGTTGCCGCCGGTCGGTATGATGGTTTTTTTGAAAGTGACTTAAAGCCATGGGATATGGCTGCGGGCGCTTTAATTGTGGCCGAAGCTGGCGGCCTAGTAGGGACATACTCAGGCGAAGAGGGTTTCTTGCAAAGTGGCGAGGTGATGGCTGCTAACCCCCGTTTATTTGCGCAAATGGCCCAAATTTTGCGACCCTACGCTAAAGCCATAGAAAGTAATAACGGATTAAAACGGAGTTAGTTTTTTACGCCTTGACTAAGTCAAGATAGCGCACCCCATTTGCATCAATGCGTAGCGCGCTAGCTTTAGGTAAAACACTCTCGGGATGGTCTAAATCCCAATCTGACAAGACCCAACGTTGCCATTCCACAGCATTTAAATTTTCATGGTGTCGGGTTGGTAAATGGGTATGTCCATGAATCAGTTGATAGGTTTTAAATTGATCGACTAGGCTTGCACAAGCATTCAAAGTGACGTCGACTTTCATTTGAATTGCTTCAGGCTCATAGCGAGCAGCCCGCTGATATTGTGCAGTACTATTAGTGCGCAGTTGCTGAGCAATATTGCGACGCCAATTGAGGGGCATTTTTAAAAAAAGTTGTTGCAACCAGGGTTTACGAACCCACTTACGAAAAAGTTGATATGCGCTATCGGCAGTGCATAAAATATCGCCATGACTTAAGAGATAGTCAGAGCCCGCCAAGGTCACTTTAGTGGGGTCGGACAAGAGGGTCATGCCGGTTTTCTTTAAAAAATCGGCACCGATTAAAAAATCACGATTTCCATGAAGATAGTAAATTTTGACGTTGAGCGCTAAATTAGCCAACGCATTTTTGATTTCTAAATGAAAAGGTGAGCGTAAGCTGGCATCATCGCCTACCCAATATTCAAAAAGATCGCCTAAGATAAAAACTGCCTCTACCGAGCGCGCCTCTTTTTCACAAAAATCAATCAACCGTTGCGCCGTGATCGGCATTGACGGCGTGAGATGGATATCGGAAATGAAGAGGGCGCTAGAGTAGGCTGGAATCATATTGAAATTGATTTGCGAGATTGCTGGGTGCTTATTTAGGCTTCCAGAACTGTCGCCTTCTCAATCGTCACATCTTCGGTGGGAACATCTTGATGAAAACCAGCATTGCCGGTTTTTACTTTACGAATGACATCAACTACATCCATACCCTCACAAACTTCACCAAAGACCGCATAACCCCAGCCTTGCGCATTGGGCGCGGTATGATTCAAAAAGTCATTGTCATTTAAGTTAATAAAAAATTGCGATGAAGCCGAGTGAGGTTCGTTGGTACGGGCCATTGCCACGGTACCGCGCAGATTTTTTAAGCCATTGTTTGCCTCGTTTTCAATTTCAGCCAAGGTTGATTTTTGTTTTAGGCCAGTGGTCATGCCTCCGCCTTGAATCATAAAATTATCGATAACGCGGTGAAAAATCGTGCCATCAAAATGGCCGCTTTTTACATATTGTAAAAAATTCGCCACCGTTTTTGGCGCTTTTGCAGCATCAAGAGATAAGGTGATATCGCCTTTATTTGTTTTGAGAAGAACTTTGGCCATTGCTTGGTGTACTTTCTAAAAGTTTAGGGGTTGAAGTGGTTGGTACTGCAGTAATTGCTGGGGCGGAAGTCGGCTTTGCAGTTGCCGTAGGTGGCGGCACTTTGACAATGGGTGGCTTCAGAATTTCTTGCAATGCTTTATTGCGACGCGCATTTTCACGAATATTGGGCTGTAACTTTGCAGCTGCTTCATAGTTTTTAGCGGCTAAACGAATATAAATATCACCGGAATTCGATAGTGCGGTAACGTAATCCGGACGCAGCTTAAGGGCTAACTCCAGATAATCGCGAGCATCAATCCATTGATCTTGGCTGGCCCCAATAGCCGCTAGATTATTGTAGGGCTCTGGTAACTCTGGAAACTGTTGGGTA
>CANKKB010000105.1 GCA_947482555.1 Burkholderiaceae bacterium
AATATTTTCTGCCGTAAGCTAATACTTGAGCATCACTTGGGTGATCGACAGTCTCTACGCCTAAAATATTTTTTGCTACCTGCGGATCGTGTTGGTTTGCGTGCTTAAATAATTCTAATTTTGCAGAGCCTGGACCGATAATTAAAATTTCTTTGGCGTCTTTAATTGCTGTAATTACTGCATGCAAATATCCTGAATCGAGTGCCGCGTGACCGCTACCTGAAGCCCCTTTTTTATGGTGTAAATGGAGGTGCTTAGAGTGGGTAGAAATGATTTGATTTTCACTTGCTTCAGCATCGAAACGAATAATATGGGCTTCTTGATGATCAATCCAAACAACGACATGATTAAATGACATTACTGCTCCTTGAGACGATGACAACTGAAAATGGCATATGCGCTAATCAATCAATTTAAGCTCACATTCCCCTCACTTCATTATATGGGCTTACTGAGTTAGTTCTTACTAATTAGTTTATTTATCACCGTGCGAATTTCTTGGCTCAATTCAGAGGCGGTCATGCCGATAGGCCCAATGCCTTTCTTGACTAAGGAGTCGCCCGCTAAGGCATGCAAATAAACCGCTAAGCTAGTTGCATCCCAAGCATCTAGGCCATGCTGAATTCCTTGCGCAGTAAGTGCAGCAACACAACCCGTGAGTACATCACCCATACCAGCCGTTCCCATGCCTGGATTACCGTAAGGACAAACTAGCGTTTTTTGAGTTGGCGAACCAATTAAAGTATGTTGACCCTTTAGCACCACAATTGCATTAGTTCGCTTAATTAAGTCAAGCAAAGCCTGAGGACGATTAGCTTGAATACTTAGGGCATCAGTTTGTAAGAGCACCGCAGCTTCACCGGCATGTGGTGTGATGATGGTAGGAAAAGACCTTGCCTTTAGAGCATTCATCAACCCCGTATTATTTGCTAAGAGCTGCAGTGCATCAGCATCTAGAATTAGAATTTGGTTACTACTGAGTGCTTGGCGGAGATAATTTTTTGCAGTTTTGCTAAATCCTAAGCCTGGGCCAATTGCAATTACATCTGGATTGATATTACCTAGAATTTGCTTGGGAGAAAACCGCATGGTGTCTGCAACCATTAATTCTGGGTAAGAATCGATCAGATGGGCTGAGGCAGAATCTAGCATAGCAAGGTGAGTCCAACCTGCGCCACTATAAAGTGCGCCAAGGCCAGCTAAAACAATGGCGCCCGCTTTACCTGTTTCGCCACCAATAAGTAAAGCCTTGCCGGCGTTGCCTTTATGTTCGTCTGCTTGCCGTACCAATTTTTTGGCTAAGCGATTCAATTCAGGCACAGTGAGCTTGCGCTGATTGACAGGGCGGGGGAGGGGTTTTTTGATCATTTAAGGTAATAGAATAGACTTAAAAGTCTTATACTGAAAGCCTATTAATTGTAGGAGAAAATAATGCGTATTCACTGCCGAATTATTTTTTTAGTGCTTTATTTTGCATCTTTTGCTTGTTTAGCCCAGTTGCCAGATGCCCGGTCTATGAATGGTATTCGCTTTATTACTGGTGGCATTGGTTCAGATGTATCCAAGGCGATGCAGGCTGAAGCCAAACAATGGCCTTTATTAATTGAGTTTTCTCAAGCGGATGGCCAAGCAAAACCAGCATGGGTTTCGGGCGTTAAAATTAGCATTAGCGATGCAAAAAATGCACCTCTGCTCGATACGATCTGTGATGGGCCGCTCATGTTAGTAAAACTCCCGCCAGGCTCTTATTCAATTTCGGCTTCTTATAATGGCGTGGCTCAAACTCGTACTCTGGTGAGTGCGAAAGACGTGCCTCAGCGAATAGTGATTACTTGGAAGGGTGCCGCAAGTTAATAGGAATAACAGCGCATGTTTCAAACTCTTAAAAGCATACCTAGAACAGTATGGTTAATTGGTTTAATTAGTTTAATTAACGATTCTGCGAGTGAAATGCTGTATCCACTGATGCCGCTTTATTTAACTACAGTATTAATGGCAGGACCAAAAGCTTTAGGGATAATTGAGGGAATTGCAGAAGCCACCGCTAGTATTTTTAAATTAGTCTCTGGCGTCATTGTTGATAAAACTCGGCAAGCGAAACCTTGGATTGTGATTGGGTATCTTTTAGCAGGTATAGGCCGCCCCTTAATTGCTTTTGCAAACTCTTGGATATGGGTGTTGGCAATTCGCTTTACAGATCGAATTGGCAAAGGCCTTAGAAGCTCTCCTCGCGATGCGCTTTTAGCAGAGAGTGTTGGCCCCGATCAGCGCGGCATTACCTTTGGTTTGCATCGCTCAATGGATAATGCGGGTGCAGTCATTGGACCTTTGCTCGCTGCTTTATTACTTTCTTTAAGTATTCCATTGAAAGATATTTTTCTTTGGGCAATCGTGCCGGCCGTGATCACAGTTACTTTAGCGCTCTTTCTTAAGGAGGCGCCAAAAGATAGTGAACTAAAAGAGCCAAAATTTAGTTTTACGATGGCGGGTTTGCCACCGCAATTTAAACGATATTTATTTGCTGCCGGCATTTTTGCGCTAGGCAATTCCTCAGATATGTTTTTGTTATTGCGAGCCCGTGAATTAGGGGTACCTCAGGCACAAATTCCCCTGTTATGGGCGGCAGTTTCACTGATCACTACCATCTTTGGTGCACCCCTTTCTGCTTTATCTGATCGATTTGGGCGTAAGCACTTTATCTTGGTAGCTTGGGTAGCATTTGCGATTTTCTATATTGCGTTGGGTTTACCCGGCATATCTATTCTTGGGGTATGTATTTTGTTTGGAATTTATGGCCTCTTTAAAGCAGCTACTGAGGGCGTAGAAAAAGCGCTCGTTGCTGACTTGGCACCTAGAGGAATGGCTGGAACAGCTTTTGGTTGGTTTAATTTAATTTCAGGGGTAATGCTATTTCCAGCTTCGTTTATTTTCGGATGGCTCTACGAATCTATTAGTCCGATGTATGCATTTAGTTTTTCTGGTACTTGTGCGTTGATTGCTGTAATTCTAATGACAACATGGGTTTATCGACCCCCGATGGCTAACTCCATGCGGTCGAGCGCTTGATTTAGTAACGCTCTTTGAGTGCCAAAGTTGAGACGGACAAATTTGGACTCATTAAATTGGGAGCCGGGTGAGAGATGTACGCCGTGCTGTAAAAATAAATCCTGTGGTTTGGCTAACCCTAGTTTGCTGCAATCAATCCAGGCTAAATAGCTCGCTTCGCTATTAGCAAAGTGCAGGATATTGCTAGCATTGATGCGGGTTTCAACTAGATGACGATTTTCCCGTAGATACTGAATCAGTGCTTTTCTCCACGGCTCACCTTCGTCAAGCGCTGTCTGCGTAGCAATATAACTAAATAAAGATGGATCGGCGATCGTGCTATGGAGATCAGTCTGAATAGCTTTACGTATTAGTGGATTTTCTGCTACCGCCCAAGCTAAACCAGCACCGGGGAAATTAAAGGTTTTATTTAATGACATTAAGGTAACGGTATTCATTGAAATAGCTTTGCTCAAACTAGCAATCGGTATATGGCGTTTATTGTCATCGAGCACTAAACCTGCATGAATTTCATCAGCACAAATGAGAATATCGTTAGCCAAACAAAAATCAGCGATTTGACTTAACTCAGCGCGTGTAAAAACAGTGCCCCCTGGATTTTGTGGGTTACATAGGAGCAATAAGCGAGTGGTCGGCTTGGTAAACTCAGCAAGTTGAGCGAATGGTAAGACCCAGCGATTTGCCTCTAAGGCTAAAGGTAGTTCAGTAAAGTCGCGTTGAGCTTGGGTACAAGCTAAACGCAAGTGATGATAAACAGGTCTAGGAATCAATACATGCTGATTGGGGCTAGTTAATTGCCGTACTGCAGTATGCAGACCCGATACAACATTGGGGAGAAAGACAATCCAACTAGGATCCACTTCCCAAGCGTAATGCTCTTGTAAATAGCGAGCAATGGCATCTGGTAAAGCAGTGGGTGAGTGTGTATAGCCAAAAACACCCTGTCGCACGCGAGCTGAAAGAGCATCTACTACACAAGGCGGGGAAGCAAAGTCCATATCGGCCACCCAGAGTGGAATCACCTCTTGGGGATTTGCATCCCAACGAATGGAATCAGTCTTGCGCCGATTGATTGGTGCATCGAAATTAAATAGCATGTTGAACTGCCTTAACTAGCGTCACGCGCCAAACGCAACCCAGTCATTTGCCAACGCGTATGGGCGGGAAAGAAATTCCGATAACTGGGTCGAATATGTGATCTAGGTGTAAGGCAAGATCCACCTTTGAGCACCATTTGGTTCACCATAAATTTGCCGTTGTATTCACCTGCAACACCATCCCAGGGTTGAAATCCGGGATAAGGGCCATAATTACTTGAGGTCCATTGCCAGACATCTCCATAAAGCGTGTCGCACACTGCAGGAAGTGGTACGAGATGATGACTATCAAGCAAATGACTACTTTCGGGAATTACATTCCCTGCTTGATTGAGCGCAAATGCCTCCCACTCAAATTCGGTCGGCAAGCGTGCACCACGATATTCTGGATGCGTTGCACTCAGCCAGCGGGCAAAGGCCTCGGCTTCAAAGTAGCTAATATGACTTACTGGTGCTGCGAGATTAAGCAGGGCATTTCCGCGCAAAGTAAATTCAGCATATTCTGCAGTGCTACCATGCACAGTATTGATTGGCCTCCAATACATGGGTGCCTGAATTTTTTCTTGATTAATCCAGGCCCAGCCCGCGTCTAGCCACCATTGATGCTCTTGATAACCGCCTGCACGGATGAATTCAAGCCATTGGCGAGTGGTAATAAGTTGGCTGTCAAGTGAATAGGGCGAAAGGTAGACGGTATGCTGAGGCGCTTCATTATCAAAATGAAAGCCCGTGGCTGCGGTATTAAACCCGAGCTTAAATAAGTTGTGCTCTTGTTGGGGGCCGGGTAACCAATGATGTAAACCAGCAGATTCAGTAGGGCGAATTAGCTCGGGTAAGTAACTCGGTAGAAGTGAATTAGCCGCAAATAAATGGTGAATATCGGTTAGTAATAATTCTTGATGTTGCTGTTCGTGATGAATGCCAAGCTCAGTAATCCACGCTAATTCAGTTGTGATCTCATCGGTTAATAGTTTCTGCATACGCGCATCAACCTGCTGGCGCCAAGTAATCACTTCTTCTAAAGTTGGGCGGGTTAATAAGCCGCGTGCCGGACGGGGGTGTTTATCGCCAACGGCGTTGTAATAACTATTAAACAAGACGGAGAATTCCTTGCGCCACGGAGCGAAATCATTTTCAAAATACTGTAAAACCATGGTTTCAAAAAACCAAGTTGTGTGGGCCAAATGCCATTTAGCCGGGCTAGCATCTGGCATCGATTGCGCCTGACAATCTTCTGCACTTAAGTTGGCAATGAGATCAAGCGATTGCTGCCGCGTTTGTATAAACGCAGTCTGCAAATTCACTTGTTCATTCAAGGCGGCAGTATTAATTTTATTTGACATGTTTAGGTGGCATAAATAACGGCGTAATATTGCTGCGGGTCAGTCCACACTTTCATCTTATCAAATCCTGCAGCAGTTAATAACCGTTGGATAGAGCTTAAGGAGTATTTATGGGAGTTTTCAGTATGAATCCGCTCCCCCTTTTTAAAATGACGTTCTTTTCCTTGCCATTGCACGATATTCGCTTCTAATGCTTCTAAATAGAGCTCTACCCGCATCAGCTCAGCATTAATGACGATTTGATGTTTGAATTTAGCCACTTCAAAATTGGACCCTAGCAATTGATTCACATTACGCAAAATATTGAGGTTGAAAGCCGCTGTTACCAGGAGGGGATCGTCGTAAGCAGGCTCGAGGATGCTTGCTGATTTGAATAAATCGATGCCAAGCAGAAGACCGCCTCCCAGAGATTCCCGCTGAATTTGTTTAAGTAGTTGCAAGGCATCCGTTGGCGAAAAGTTCCCTAAACTAGACCCAGGATAAAAGAAGGTACGGGACGTTTGTGGAACTTCTGGCGGTAAGCGTAATTGCTGAGAAAAATCCATGCCTATCCCCATCATCGGGATAGCAGGATATTGGCTTTGGAGGTGCGATAAGATGGTTCTAAGATAGGCAATAGAAAAATCGATTGCGACATAGAGATTGGGTTGGAGCAAATCAAAGAAACGCACGGCTTTTTGGCAATTGCCAGCACCCAAATCAATGAACAAAGGGTTGGCACCGATTTGCGCTTGAATTTCTGCACCAAATTGGGTGAAAATAATTTCTTCAGTTGATGTTAAATAGTATTCTGGAAGATAAGTAATAGCTTCAAACAAGCGAGAACCTAGATTGTCATAAAAGAACTTCGGCGGCAAACGCGCGGGAGTACTTAAAATGCCTAATTCAGCTTCTTGTTGAAGGGTAGTAGCTTGGGTTGAGAGTGTTTCAATAAAGGGGATAGGCACAGCAATTTCGCTTAAGGTGGAACGTCTCTTTATACCTG
>CANKKB010000106.1 GCA_947482555.1 Burkholderiaceae bacterium
CTGATTGTGATGGATGCGCCCCCCGATAAAGAGTCAGTTGAGCCCTTTGTTCGAGTCGCCCGTTTGTTCACCCAGGCCCAATTAAATGTACCTCAAATTCTGGCTGAAAATCAACCGGCTGGATTTCTCTTGCTCAGCGATTTGGGCAGCACCACGTATTTAGATGCGCTTACGCCAAGCAATGCTGACAAACTCTATCGAGAGGCCATCGTGGCCTTAGTGCAATTGCAATTAGCTAGCCAAGCAAATATCTTGCCCGACTACGATACCAAACTTTTGCAACGCGAACTCGATTTATTTCCAGAGTGGTATTTGCAACGTCATCTGCAAATGAGTTTAAATTCTAAACAGCATGACCAATTAAGTGCTTGCTTTAATCTCCTGATAAAAAATAATTTAGCGCAAAGCAAGGTCTTCGTACATCGTGACTATCATTCACGTAATTTAATGTTCTCGCCAAATATCAACCCCGGAATTTTAGATTTTCAAGACGCTGTCTATGGACCCATCACCTACGACTTAACTTCACTTTTACGAGATGCTTATATTCAATGGCCGGAAGAAAAAGTAATTGATTGGGCTATTTTTTACTGGGAATCTGCTCGCGCTGTAGGCTTGGAAGTATCACCAGACTTCGGGGATTTTTTTCGTGATTTTGAATGGATGGGACTGCAACGTCATTTAAAAATTTTAGGCATTTTTGCGCGCCTAAATTATCGCGATGGTAAAAATGGCTATCTAAAAGATATTCCCTTGGTATTAGATTTTGTCCTTAAAGTTGCCAATCGATATGCCGAATTTAAACCTATTGCTCGGCTTCTTGAGGTACTACATTAATGACCTATTCTGCACCTATTGATACTTCAATTCCGTGCTTATTGCTAGCTGCTGGCCGGGGTGAGCGCATGCGTCCATTAACCGACTTCTTGCCGAAACCACTCTTAGAGGTGCAAGGTAAGTCATTATTAACTTGGCATCTGGAAACTTTGCAGAGTGCCGGCATCAAACAGGTTGTTATCAATCTTGCCTGGTTGGGTGAAAAAATTAGCGCTGCACTAGGTACAGGCGCAGCCTTTGGTTTAAAAATTGATTATTCGCCAGAAAATGAAGCCCTTGAAACGGCTGGTGGTATTTGCCAGGCTTTGCCGATTTTGGCTCCAGAAGATTATTTTATCGTCATGAATGGCGATGTTTTTTGCCCCAATTTTCCTCTAGCGCAGTTATTGACTGTTTTAAGGAAAATGCGCTTAGCGACTGAAAAGAAATTGGCTCACCTTATTTTGGTACCCAACCCCAGTCAACATCCCGATGGTGATTTTTACCTCCAGGAGGGTGTAGTTAGGGCAGATGAGGACCTTAACATCAGCATACCGACGGGGCTTCATCAAAAGCCTAATTTGCTCCTAAATGCAGAGCGCTTAACTTTCTCGGGTATTGGGATTTACCATCGAGACCTATTTAATGGCTTATTACGGGGGGAAAAAGCCAAGTTGGCCCCCTTATTAGTCGCCGCAATGACAAAAAATCAAGTGACCGGTGAAAAATATTTGGGTTCATGGCACGATGTAGGTAGCCCCAACCGCCTTAACGAGCTAAATCGGGGCCCCAAATAAATCATGGACCAACTTAATAATTCCTTTAATCCCAGCATTTATGCGGCCCGCCGTGCCCGCCTCGCAGACCTAATGCGTCAGCATACTGGTGGCGGCTTAGCCTTAATTGCTACTGCGCCAGAGGCCTTTCGCAATCGTGATAGCGATTATACGTATCGGCATGACAGTGATTTTTTCTACCTAACTGGCTTTGATGAGCCTGGCGCTACGCTCGCATTAAACGTAAGTGCAACCGACCTTGAAGCGCATCTATTTTGTCGACCTAAAGACCCCGAGCGAGAAATTTGGGATGGTATGCGTTTAGGGCCCGAGGCCGCGCCCGAAAAACTGGGGGTTGATTTTGCCCATGCTAATCAAGCCCTCGATACTAAATTGCCCGAGTTAATTGCTGATCAAACCGCCTTGTATACGCGCTTAGCGAATAGCGCTGAAAATGATCGTCGGGTACGCTATTGGATTGAGCAGGTGCGCCAACAGGCACGGGCAGGAGTCAATGCGCCATCCCAGTTGCATGATATTGAGGCTTTGGTACATGAAATGCGCTTGATTAAAAGTGCAGATGAAATTGCCACCATGCGCCAAGCAGCGGTAATTTCTGCACGAGCCCACTTGCGGGCGATGCAAAAGTGCCGCCCTGGCATGTACGAATATCAAATTGAAGCAGAGCTATTGCATGAATTTCGCCATAGTGGCGCACAAAGCGTTGCCTATAACAGTATTGTGGCTACGGGTGCAAATGCCTGCGTCTTGCATTACCGTGCAGGCGCTACCGAATTACGTACTGGTGAGCTTTGCTTGATTGATGCAGGGTGTGAGCTAGATGGTTATGCTTCCGATATCACCCGTACCTTTCCGGTCAACGGCATTTTTTCTGGTCCGCAAAGGGCTTTGTATGACATTACCCAGACAGCCCAAGCAGCGGCAATTGCCGCTGCTATTGTCGGTAATACTTTTATGCAACCCCATGAAGCAGCTCTACGCGTTCTCACCCAAGGTTTAATTGACGAAAAATTAATCCCATTAGATGAAGTTGGCTCACTGGACAATGCCCTTGAGCTTGCTGCATATCGACCTTTTTATATGCATCGCACTAGCCATTGGTTAGGCATGGATGTCCATGATGTCGGCTCTTATCGTGAACCTAGTGCAGATCTTACGCACAATAAGCAAGACAAACCATGGCGCAAACTACAAGCAGGGATGGTCATTACCGTAGAGCCTGGTTTGTATATTCGTCCTGCCGCTAATGTTCCTGAAGCATTTTGGAATATTGGCATTCGGATTGAAGATGATGCAGTCATCACAGCACAGGGTTGCGATTTAATTTCACGGGGTGTGCCTGTACTAGCAAGCGAAATTGAACGCACGATGCGTGAGTCTCAGTGAGCGCTAATTTAGAACCAATAACTTGGGATGTGCTGATTCAAGGCGGTGGGCCTGTAGGGTTAGCCTGTGCCGCTTGGTGCCTACAACAATTACCAACTTTAAAATTAGTATTAGTTGATCGCAATCCGAGTTCTGATGAAGCGCTAGATAATGGTGAGAAACGGAGTGATACACGCGGCATTGCACTTTCCCACGGCAGTAAATTATTACTCGAGACGATTCATGCTTGGCCGACCAATTGCCCTGAGATTCATCGAGTCCATGTATCGCAAGCAGGTCGCTTTGGTCGCGCCATAATGACGCGTGAAGAATTACAGCAAGATGCTCTTGGTCATATTGCTCGTTATCGAGATATACACCTTGCATTACGACAGGCCTTGCGCAAGCTAAAACCATCCAGCCCACACTTTTCTTGGGTACACAGCAATGAAAATCCTGACTTAGCAAGCCAAATCGAGTTGGCAAAGAGCGCTTGCATTGTGCATGCAGAAGGTGGCCTATTTAATCAACAGGAGTGGATTGAAGCGGGTCGGAGTTATGATCAAACTGCCCTGGTGGGAATGGTTGAGGTAGATAAACCTCAAGCCCATCAGGCTTGGGAACGCTTTACTACTGAAGGGCCATTGGCCTTGCTTCCAAGCCATGCCGGTGAGCATTTCTTGAATTTAGTTTGGTGCACTGCGCCGAGCACTGCACAGCATCGTCTTGAGTTAAATGAACCTGATTTTTTAGCAGCTCTGCAACGCCAATTTGGTAGCCGTTTAGGGCAGTTTATTAGCGTGCGCGAACGGCGGATATACGAGCTAGGCCTAAATTACCGCAAAGAAGTTGCTGTAGATAATGCGGTATGGATTGGTAATGCTGCCCAAACGATCCACCCTGTAGCGGGTCAGGGTCTCAATTTAGGATTACGCGATGCCTACTTATTAGCCGAAAAATTAGCTTGGTTTTTTTCTCGCCCTGCAGGCCTGGACTCCACTAATTCGCTAAATAGTGTATTGCAAGATTATGCGCGTACGCGCAATGCTGACCGCAAAACCACGATTGGGATTACCGATTTTCTTGCGCGTGTATTTACCTCTCACTTCTTGCCTGTCGTCTTCACTCGCGGTCTAGCGTTATCCGCTTTGCAATGGCTTCCGCCACTAAAAACAAGTTTGGCTCGCCAAATGATGTTTGGTCGGCGCTAAAAGAGGGTCGACCTGACACTCTTTTTTTACTGCTTAAATTTTAAGCAGTTGACTAGCGCACTATGCTAAAGTAACTGCCTACTTACTGCTTTTAGCTCAAGTCATTTCATGAAAATTGGTTCCCACGAATTAAGTAATCAACTTTTTGTTGCCCCAATGGCGGGCGTAACCGATCGTCCTTTTAGGCAATTGTGCAAAAAACTGGGTGCCGGCTACGCAGTATCAGAAATGATTGCCTCTAATGCAACCTTGTGGAACAGCGAAAAAACCCAACGCCGAGCGAATCATGCGGGCGAGTTTGCTCCTATTGCTGTACAAATTGCTGGCGCTGACCCCCTCACGATGGCAGCAGCAGCGCGAATTAATGTAGATCAAGGGGCGCAAATTATTGACATCAATATGGGGTGTCCAGCCAAAAAAGTCTGTAATGTCGCCGCTGGTTCGGCGCTGATGAAAAATGAAATTCTCGTTGGAAAAATACTCGATGCTGTGATTCAAGCCGTTGGTGTTGGTCCTGACGCCGTACCAGTTAGTTTAAAAATTCGTACGGGTTGGGATCATGATCACAAAAATGCAGTAGCTATTGCCCGCATTGCAGAATCTGCTGGTATTAGCGTCTTGACTATTCATGGACGAACGCGGGCTGATTTATTTCACGGTGCTGCAGAGTATGAGGAAATTACTGCAGTAAAAAGTCAAGTAGGAATTCCGGTAGTGGCGAATGGCGATATTGATTGTCCAGAAAAAGCGCTGGCAGTTTTAAAACAAACCAAAGCGGATGCAATTATGATTGGGCGCGCTGCACAAGGTCGGCCATGGATTTTTCGTGAAATCGCGCACTATCTGAATACCGGCAACTTTCTGCCACCGCCTCAAATTACTGAAATACAACAGATCATGAACGATCATTTACTTGATCATTATGCTTTTTATGGTGAATATACTGGCTTACGCACTGCCCGCAAACACATTGGTTGGTATTGCAAAGGCTTGCGTAACTCACACGTTTTTCGGCAACGCATGAATACTGCTGATGATTGTCGTACTCAATTAGCCATGGTTAATGATTTCTTTGCGGAAATGCAGGTGCACTCTGATCACCTCTTATTTCTTGAGGCCGCCTAATAACCATGCCTAATAAAAATCCTATTTCTGCTTGCATTCAGACTCAGCTACAAATTTATCTTGATGACCTTAAAGGCACGCCTCCTAGTGATGTCTATGACATGGTGCTCAATGTGGTTGAAAAACCGCTGCTTGAAATTGTCATGCGCCATGCCAATCAAAACCAATCACTTGCAGCGCAGTATCTTGGCCTTAATCGCAATACCTTGCATAAAAAATTACGGCAATATCATTTAATTAAATAAGCCCATCTAAATTATTCACAATGATTCAAACTGCCCTACTTTCGGTCTCAGATAAAACAGGTATTTTGCCTTTAGCTAAAGCCTTGCATGAGCTAGGTGTTAAGTTAATTTCAACTGGCGGTACAGCAAAATTATTAGCCGATAACAACATACCAGTCATTGAAGTATCAGCTCTAACGCAATTTCCTGAAATGCTTGATGGTCGGGTAAAAACCCTACATCCTATGGTTCATGGGGGTTTATTAGCGAGGCGCGATTCTACTGAGCATATGGCGGCCCTACAAGAACATGGTATTCAAACGATTGATCTCCTAGTTATTAATTTATATCCATTTAATGCTACGGTTGCTAAAGAAACGTGTGATTTTGCTGATGCAGTAGAAAATATCGATATTGGTGGCCCAGCGATGTTGCGCGCAGCAGCAAAAAATCACCAAGATGTAACGGTATTAATTTCTCCCGAAGATTATGAGGGTGTATTAACTGAAATGCGCCAACATCACAACTCCGTTTCTTATGCTACTAATTTACGCTTAGCTAAAAAAGTTTTTGCGCATACGGCACAGTATGATGGTGCGATCGCTAACTACTTATCTGCTTTAGACGATCGCCTTGATCATCAGCAGCGCTCACTTTTTCCCCATACCTTGCATTTAGCCTTTGAAAAAGTGCAAGAGATGCGTTATGGCGAAAATCCCCATCAAGCGGCAGCTTTTTATCGCGATATCAATCCCATTCCTGGGGCTTTAGCAAATTATCAGCAGATACAGGGCAAGGCCTTGTCCTACAACAATATTGCTGATGCTGATGCCGCTTGGGAATGTGTCAAAAGTTTTCTGCCAGCAGAAAATCACTTAGGTACCAATTCGATCGATTGTGTGATTGTTAAGCATGCTAATCCGTGTGGGGTTGCACTGGGTTCAAGC
>CANKKB010000107.1 GCA_947482555.1 Burkholderiaceae bacterium
GCGCCGCAAGGCTTCGGTCTCATGGGCATCGATTACATCAATCGGTTGTGGACTAGCTTCACAGCTAAAGTAGCCCATGCTATCTTCAACTTGGCTCACGTCGGCTCGTTGCGAACCTTCAACCAATACTTTGACTGTGCCGTCGGGTAATTTCAGCATTTGTAAAATGCTGGCAATACAGCCCACTTGGTACAAATCCTCAACCGAAGGCTCATCTTTTGCTGCAGCCTTTTGGGCAACTAAAAGTACGCTTTTACCGGTTTCCATTGCTGCCTCGAGGGCTTTGATCGATTTAGGGCGACCGACAAACAGGGGAATAACCATGTGGGGAAAGACAACCACATCACGCAGGGGCAAAAGCGGTAGTTGAATTGGTTCAGAAGGAAGTAATAACTGGCTGGGCATACGGAAATCCTCCAAATAAGTAATGCGCTAAAAAGGATCAAAAGTGCCAAAAAACACTATCAGGCATCCTTCTTAACGACTAGGATACTACCTATATGGGTGCGCCCTAAAAAAATACAAGGGTAAAAATGCAAAAAATATCAATTTTTAAGGGTATAAATGCCCTTTTCTAGCGCTTTTTAGGCTTTTTTTGCCTGATTTTCAGGTTCAACTTCTCCGCTAGTATTTTGTTTGTAGACCAACAGGGGTTTGCCATCAATCGCAATCGTGCTTTCGTCGATAACTACCTTTTGTACGTTCTTCAATGATGGTAGGTCATACATCACGTCCATCAGCGACCCCTCTAAAATCGAACGCAATCCGCGGGCACCCGTTTTACGGGCAATGGCTTTTTTGGCAATCGCAGCCAATGCGCCCGGGCGAACCTCTAATTCAGATCCTTCCATGCCCAGTAAAGCTTGATATTGCTTAACTAAAGCATTTTTAGGTTCAGTCAGAATTTGCACTAATGCAGTCTCATCTAATTGGGTTAAGGTTGCTAATACCGGTAAGCGACCAATCAGCTCAGGAATTAAACCAAACTTAATTAAGTCCTCGGGCTCCACTTCTTTTAATAACTCGCCCACTACACGATCATCTTTGCCAGCAACATCAGCACCAAAACCAATACCCGATTTAGCAGTGCGTTGCTGAATCACTTTTTCTAAACCATCGAACGCACCGCCACAGATAAATAAAATATTTGTTGTATCAACCTGGAGAAAGTCTTGATTGGGATGTTTTCTACCGCCCTGGGGTGGAATCGAAGCCATAGTGCCTTCAATCAATTTAAGCAAAGCTTGCTGCACGCCCTCACCAGAAACGTCACGGGTAATAGATGGGTTATCCGACTTACGAGAAATTTTATCAATTTCATCGATATAAACAATACCCTTTTGCGCTTTATCGATATTGTAATCACAGCTTTGCAGCAGCTTCTGAATAATATTTTCAACATCTTCGCCAACATAACCTGCTTCAGTCAAAGTTGTGGCATCGGCCATCACAAAAGGCACATTCAGCATGCGCGCCAAAGTCTGCGCCAATAAAGTTTTACCTGAACCTGTGGGGCCAATTAGTAATATATTACTTTTCGCAAGCTCCACTCCATCGATAATGGCTTTAGCAGGTGATTTGGTAATTTTTTTATCGCCTGCAGATTTTTCTTGAGACTTCCCCTTTGGGCTGCCTTTTTCATTGCTTGAAAGGTCCTCGCCTCCGGTTGTTTTATCCGCTTTTTCTTTGGCCACTGGGGGCAAATGCAATAAGCGCTTGTAATGGTTATAGACCGCTACCGCTAAAGTTTTTTTGGCTAGATCTTGACCAATGACATATTGATCTAAATTAGCGCGAATTTCATGGGGAGTTGGAATTGCTTCACCACCCTCACTGGGCGGTAACTTAGCAATTTCTTCCTGAATAATATCGGTGCAGAGATCGATGCACTCATCGCATATGAAAACCGATGGGCCAGCGATGAGCTTCTTAACTTCGTGTTGGCTCTTGCCGCAAAACGAGCAATATAACAACTTATCGGTAGAGGTAGGGTCGCTCAAAGGACTGGCTCAGTTTGGTTTATGGACGCTTATCAATGACTTTATCAATCAAGCCATATTCACGTGCTTGCTCTGCCGACATAAAGTTATCGCGATCAGTATCTTTTGCAATTGTTTCGATTGACTGCCCAGTTCGGTCAGCCAAAATTTGATTTAAGCGTTCGCGTAAATATAAAATTTCCCGCGCTTGAATTTCGATATCCGATGCTTGGCCACGCGCACCTCCCAAAGGCTGATGAATCATCACGCGTGAATTAGGTAAGGCATAACGTTTACCTTTCTCTCCGGCGCATAACAAAAAAGCCCCCATACTAGCTGCCATGCCCATACATAAAGTGCTGACATGGGGCTTAATAAATTGCATGGTGTCATATATTGCCAGCCCAGCAGAAACCGAACCACCGGGGGAGTTGATGTAGAGCGAAATTTCTTTATCCGGATTTTCGCTCTCTAAAAAGAGTAATTGAGCAATGACTAAATTTGCAGTTTGGTCATTCACTTCACCAACCAAAAAAACAACTCGCTCACGCAACAAGCGGGAGTAGATGTCATAAGCTCGCTCACCACGACCCGAGGTTTCAATCACCATTGGTACCAAGCCTAAACCTTGCGGAGCCAAATCCGCATCCAAGCCATCCTGCGCTTGGTGATAAGTGCCGCGTTGCATTCTAATCATGTTTGCCTCATTGCCCTAGTTTACTTAGTTCCTCAAAAGTCACAGGTGTATCTGTCACTGTACCTAACTCGCTTACATATTTAATAACATTCGTTTCTAAGACTGCTGACTCTATATCTTTAAGGCGATTTGGATCACTATAAAACCAACGTACAACTTCTTTAGGGTCTTCATAAGTTGCTGCTTGATCTTCAATTTCAGCTTTAATTTGATCTGGCGTTACTATTAAATTTTTCTGCTTTACTAATTCGCTCAAAATAAGACCTAGGCGAACTCTTTTTTGCGCTTGTTCGGCAAACATTTCAATTGGTATGGGCGCATCTTTCGCATTTGGAATACCGCGCTGCATTAAGTCTTGGCGCGCCATGTTCACTAAACGCTCTTGCTCATTAGCAACCAAGGCTTTAGGCACTTCTAATTCACATAACTTTTCTAATTGACCCATGACTTCATTTTTCATCAGCATGAGAGTGCGACGTTTGACTTCACGTTCTAAATTCTCGCGAACTTCACTCCGCATTTTTTCTAGACCACCTTCTGCTACGCCTAGAGACAAAGCAAAAGCTTCGTTAATTTCAGGTAAATGCGCCCAACGAACCGCTTTAACAGTAATTGTAAAGTCAGCCGTTTTACCAGCTACCTCTTTGCCGTGATAGTCGGCAGGAAAAGGTAAGGCAAACGTTTTGCTCTCGCCCACCTTCATGCCTAAGGCCGCCGCTTCAAACTCAGGGAGCATACGCCCTTCACCCAAAACAAACTCAAAATCTTCAGCCTTACCACCAGTAAATTCAACTCCATCAATTTTGCCGACAAAATCGATTAGGACTTGATCGCCCTTTTGGGCGGCGGTATCTGCTCCACCATCGCCATGCTCGCCAACTTGGCCACGGGGATGGTAATGCACCTGCTGTTTGCGCAAGACATCAATAGCACGGTCCATTTCGGTATCGGTAACCGAAGTGGTGTAACGGGTCATGGTTGCTTTGCTGAGGTCGCCCAATTTAATTTCAGGTAATACTTCAAAGAAAGCATCAAAGACAACTTTATCTGCACCAATTTCACTTTTCGGCTCAAGACGAGGTTGACCGGCTAAAGCGATACCTTCTTTTTTACTCAGCTCAAAAAATAATTCTGCTGCTTTATCAAACTGCACTTCAAAATCAATTTGCATGCCGTATTGCTGCTCAACGATTTTCTTGGGTACTTTACCAGGCCTAAAACCTGCCATCTTGAGGTTTTTTCCTGCCTTGAGCAAACGTGCCTCACGGGTTTTATCCAAGTCGGTTCGAGGAAACTCTAAAGTTACCTTACGATCTAATGCGCCCAAATTTTCTATCTGCACAGCCATGCCTTATCAATTAAATACCACCGATTAAATGGACTAAAGTTTAAGCCAGTAGCAAGCTACCTCTTGGTGCGAGGAGGGGGACTCGAACCCCCACACCATTTCTGGCGTCAGGACCTAAACCTGGTGCGTCTACCAATTTCGCCATCCTCGCTTTGTAACGCCGCCAGCTTAAACTTCATGCCAAAGGTTGAATTCTACAATGGCTGGGCTTAGGCCCGATAGAGTAAGGCAACGGCATGGACGGCAAGCCCCTCACCGCGACCCAAATGCCCCAATGATTCATTGGTCTTGGCTTTGATATTGATGTGGCTAGGGGTAACTGCGAGATCAGCGGCAATATTTCGTACCATCGCCGGCAGGTATTCGGCTAGCTTGGGTTTCTGGCAAATAATCGTGGCATCCACATTGCCTACATGAAAGCCAGCAGCCTGCACTTTTTGCAAAGCACTACGCAATAAGATACGACTATCCAAGTCTTTAAATTGGGAGTCGGTATCGGGAAAAAGCTGGCCAATATCGTTTAAACCGGCAGCGCCTAGTAGTGCATCGGTGATTGCATGTAATAAGGCGTCGGCATCTGAATGGCCTAGTAAGCCTTTTTCATAGGGAATGGTGACGCCACCCAAAACCAATTTCCGCTCCGCAACCAAAGCATGTACATCGTAGCCCTGGCCAATGCGAAAGGGAGGCGCGCCATGGGTAGTGGCTGATAGTTTGTCGGCTGAATTCATCGTACCCTCGGTTCTAAAATTAAGGCAAGTGTAGTAAGACAGTGTGCATCAAATCCCAGTCAGAGGGATGCGTTACTTTGAAGTTCCGCGTAGCCCCCTCCACTAACAAAGGCTTAGCGCCCAATAATTCCATGGCACTGGCCTCATCGGTAATTTCAGCACCTACTTCAAGCGCCTGAGTTAGTGCGCTGTGCAGCGTGCCCAGCTGAAACATTTGCGGAGTTTGCGCTTGCCAAAGATGCTGACGGGCCAAGGTAGCCTGCGCCAAACTACCGCGCGCGCTCAACTCAGCGCGTTTTAAGGTATCCGCCAAGGGTATCGCTAATAAGCCGCCCCATAAATTAGGCTGATTTGTTGCAACCGCAGTTACTGAGGTGATTAATTGTTGAATTAAGCCCACTGTTATGCCGGGCCGAGCAGCATCATGGACTAAGACCCAATCATCCGCAGAAATATGCACATTGAGTAAAGCACTCAAGGTATTAAGTACGGTTTCGTGCCGAGTTGCTCCGCCAGTCGGCAAAAGGTGTAGACGACCCTTGGATCGCTCAACCATTCCCTCCAAATACAGAATTGACTCTGCCTCATGAAATTGAGGGCTTAAGCCGACCCAAATCGATTGAATTTGAGGCGTATTTAAGGCAGCCTCTAAGGCATAAGCCAGCATCGGTTTGGTTCCCAGCAAGCGAAATTGCTTTGGTAAATCACCGCCCAAGCGGGAACCAGTTCCAGCAGCGGGTAAAACAAGGTGGTAGGCACGATTCAAATTAGGCATGCCTGATTCTATAATGACGGCAGATGTCTGATGGAATCAAGCCAACACCCCCCGTCCCTGCGCCAAGGGCTGGGCAGCGCTTTACCTTTTCAGGCCTAGTGGGGTCGTCCGATGCAGCTTTACTGGCTGAATCGGCTTTACGCTACCGGGCGCAGTTTTCCATTTTGGTGGTTTTTTGTGCTCAGGCACAAGATGCACAAAGGCTATCTGAAGAAATTCCTGCGTTTGCACCGCAACTAAAAACCCGCCTCCTTCCTGATTGGGAAATACTGCCCTACGATCAATTTTCGCCGCATCAAGATTTGGTTTCCGAGCGCTTGGCAACATTACATGCAATGCTGAATGGCAGTTGTGACATTGTTTTAATTCCGGTAACAACCGCCCTACAAAGATTGGGTCCACCCCAGTTTCTTTCCGGCCACACTTTTTTCTTTAAACAAGGTGATCGTTTAAATGAGAGCGCCCTGCGTTTGCAATTGCAACAGGCTGGCTATGATCCCGTAAGTGCCGTTATGCGCCCCGGTGAATATAGTATTCGTGGGGGCTTAATTGATTTATTTCCAATGGGGTCTGCACTGCCCTTTCGCCTTGATTTATTTGGCGATGAAATTGAACAGCTGCGCGCTTTTGATCCCGATACACAACGTAGCTTGTATCCAGTAAAGGAAATTCGCCTATTACCAGGACATGAATTTCCTTTTGATGATGCCGCACGCGTGGCCTTTCGTGGACGTTGGCGCGAAGTCTTTGAGGGTGACCCAAGTCGCTGTGCGATTTATAAAGATGCCAACCTAGGCATTCCTAGCGCTGGCATTGAGTCTTATTTGCCATTATTTTTTGCTGAGCCAGCGACACTATTCGATTACTTGCCGCTTGCCGGTGAAGGGGTTTGGCTAGCTTCAGTTGGCGATATTGAGGGCAGTATTCGCAGTTTTTGGAAAGAAACTCAAAGCC
>CANKKB010000108.1 GCA_947482555.1 Burkholderiaceae bacterium
AAGCCTTGCAACTCTGTTGTTAAACGCGCTTCGCGGCCTTTTGTATCTTCTATTTGCTCGACTACTGCCTTGATGCGTTCACCTAAACTCGCCAAGCGCTGATCGACAGTAGCTAAAGCCACGCGCAGTTCATCAACGCTTTTTGTGGCATCTTGAAACGCAGTTTCTTTAAGAGGCGCGTCTGTCTGCAAATCATCTAAGTCACCCGACATCACTTGTTCATGTTCAGAGGCGGCACTTAATTCATGTTCGGCACTGCGCTGCGCTTGCGCAGCATCGGTTTCTTGCGTGGTCCAACGCAGTAGTTGCGCTTGTAGGTCTTGCGTTTGTTGTTGTAAGCGTAAGCGAGATTCCTGTACGTATTTAATTTGCGACTCAACTTGGCTTACATCTGAGTTAGTTTGATATAAATCCCCTTGGGCTAAAGAGACTTTATCTTGTAAGGCGTACTGCCGGGTACGCATCGTTTCTAGTTCGGTTTCAGCATGCCGTAACTTTGCTGTTTGCTCTTCCAATTGCACCTGCGAATCACGAATTGAATTGGCATGACGCTCTTGTTCTTTTCCGGCTTCGGTTTGACGCACAAACCAAAGTAGCTGCTGCTGTGCTTTCATTTCGGTTTGTAATTGATTGTGACGCTCAGCAACTGTGGCTTGGTTCTCTAAGCGGGTTAATTGCAAATCGAGCTCGCGTAAAATATCTTGCACGCGCACTAAATTTTCTTGGGTATCTTCTAAACGCGCAGCAGTCTCTTTGCGCCGCTCTTTGTATTTAGAAACACCCGCAGCCTCTTCTAGAAAAACCCGTAACTCTTCTGGTTTCGATTCTAAAATTCGGGAAATCGTGCCCTGACCAATAATGGCATAACCACGCGGGCCCATGCCAGTGCCCAAAAAGATATCTTGTACATCTTTGCGGCGCACCACTTGATTATTAATATAGTAACTAGAATTACCATCGCGAGTTAACACCCGTTTTACTGAGAGCTCACCAAAACTACTCCACTGCCCTTGAGCGCGACCATCGGCATTATCAAAAATTAATTCCACACTAGCGCGACCCGATGGTTTGCGTAAACCAGAGCCATTAAAAATCACGTCTTGCATCGATTCGCCACGCAACTCACTAGCACGTGACTCACCCAAAACCCAGCGAACCGCATCAATAATGTTGGACTTGCCACAACCATTGGGACCCACCACACCAATCAATTGACCAGGCAATTCAAAATGGGTTGGGTCAACGAAAGATTTAAAGCCGGAGAGTTTGATTGATTTGAGTTGCACGGCAAGCTTTGCAAAGAAAAAGGGGTTAAAAAGACAATTTAATGACAAACTGCACTGTGGAAGATGATAGCAAGTTAGAGGCAGTGATACCCACTTTTAACCCATCGATATAATGATAATTCCTCCTTCGGGATCAAAACCCCTTAACAATCTGATAGTTAACTAAAAAGCATGAGCCAATCACCACAAAGCATCATCGAACAAGCATGGGAAAACCGTGCCAACCTGTCTATTCAAGACGTTTCAGACGACATTCGCAAGGCCGTGAATGCGGTTCTGGGAGGACTCAATACCGGCCATATTCGGGTTGCTGAAAAAAAAGGCGTAGGTCAATGGGAGGTCAATCAGTGGGTTAAAAAGGCTGTTTTACTCTCGTTTCGCTTAGAAGATAACAAGCCCATGGGTGCTGGAGGGTATACCCAGTTTTACGATAAAGTGCCCAGCAAGTTCGAAAACTTTACGGCCGCCGATTTTGCCGCTGGCGGCTACCGCGTTGTCCCCCCCGCAATGGCCAGACGAGGCTGTTTCATTGGTAAAAATGTGGTTCTCATGCCCTCCTACGTCAATATTGGGGCCTATGTAGATGAGGGCACGATGGTCGACACCTGGGCCACTGTAGGTTCATGCGCCCAAATTGGTAAAAATGTCCATCTTTCCGGCGGCGTTGGCATTGGCGGGGTACTCGAGCCCATTCAAGCCGGACCCGTCATTATTGAAGATAATTGCTTTATCGGCGCCCGCTCAGAAATCGTTGAGGGTGTCATCGTTGAAGAAAATAGCGTTCTCTCCATGGGTGTATACCTTGGCCAAAGTACCAAAATTTATGATCGTGACACAGGCGAAGTCCATTATGGTCGCGTACCAGCAGGCTCGGTTGTGGTGCCTGGCTCGCTGCCCTCAAATGATGGCAAATATAGCCTCTATGCGGCCATTATTGTTAAAAAAGTCGATGCGCAAACGCGGGCCAAAACCGCTATTAATGAGTTATTACGCGACTAAGCATGACTTTAACCACCCATTCTGCCACCGCTGATTTAACTGCCGAGCTCATCGCTTGCCATTCGATTACGCCAGCCGATGGCGGTTGTCAGGAAGTTATTGCTGCTCGTTTAAAAACGCTCGGTTTTGAGATTGAAACGGTGATCAGTGGTCCGGCAGAATTTTCAGTAACAAATTTATGGGCAATTAAATTAGGTAATTTAGGCAAAGCTGGAAAAGTCTTTGTCTTTGCGGGCCACACCGACGTCGTGCCAACGGGGCCATTAGACAAATGGGATAGCAACCCCTTTACCCCAAGTGAGCGTGACGGCTACCTCTTTGGGCGCGGCGCAGCTGATATGAAAACCTCATTAGCGGCTTTTGTCGTGGCCACTGAAGAATACGTACGAAGTAACCCTAAACATGCGGATACGATTGCTTTTCTCCTCACTAGCGACGAAGAAGGCCCCGCGCACGATGGCACGGTAGTGATGTGTGAGCGCCTCAAAAAACGCGGTCAAACATTAGATTACTGTGTGATTGGCGAGCCCACCTCAGTGAATCGCTTAGGGGACATGATTAAAAATGGTCGGCGGGGTTCTTTATCTGGGAAGCTCAATGTCAAAGGCATTCAAGCCCATATTGCCTACCCTCACCTCGGTGCCAACCCAATTCATTTAGCGGCTGGGGCTATTGCCACCTTAGCCAGTACCGAATGGGATCAAGGTAACGACTATTTCCAGCCAACCACGTTTCAAATTTCGAATATTCACGCTGGCACTGGTGCAAACAACATTATTCCCGGGGAAATGACCGTCGAATTTAATTTTCGCTTTTCATCTGCCAGCACTCCCGAAGATCTGCGTGCAAAGGTCAGCGCAATTTTGGATGAGGCTAAGCTAGACTATGCAATCGATTGGAAGCTAGGCGCTAGCCCTTTCCTCACCCCAAAAGGGGCCTTAGCGCTTGCGCTTCAAGAGGCGATTCAAACTGAAACTCAGGTAGTTACTGAGCTTTCTACCACCGGCGGTACTAGCGATGGTCGCTTTATCTCGCAAATCTGTAAAGAGGTAGTCGAATTTGGTCCAATAAATTCTACTAGCCATAAGCTTAATGAATGTGTTTCAATTAACGATATTGAACCTCTCAAAAATATCTATCGACGCGTTTTAGAAAATCTACTGGCTTAATCATTATTCCCCTAAGCTGGCACTTGAATACCCCCGCAAAATATCCCCTTCATGGACCCTGAGCCTGTAGTGCCACAGCAGCCTTCTGCTGCTAACCCGATTTCAATGGCAGCATGCTGCCAAGAGCTAGCCAAGCAACTCGCTATGGCTAACTTACATTTTGGCCATGGTGCTATCGATGCCCAAAGTGAAGCACTCTGGATTGTCAGCAAAGAGTTGGGTTTAAGTCCCAGTGCAGCACTTGAGCAAATGGATACTGAATTAACTACCACGCAACAAGCGCATGCTTTAGCCATTGCTACTGAACGCATTCGTAGCCGTAAACCACTTGCTTATTTACTGGAAGAGGCGTGGTTAATGGGAGTGCCATTTGATTGCAATGAGCAAAGCATTGTGCCCCGCTCATTTATTGCTGAACTGATTACATCAGGCGACCTCGAGCCTTGGCTGCCAGCTGATGGCAAGGTGCTCGACCTTTGCACTGGCAATGGCTCGCTAGCAATTTTGGCTGCCCTTGCTTGCCCAGATATTCGCGTTACGGCCTGTGACATTAGTATGCCCGCCCTAGCTTTAGCCTCGCGGAATTTAAAACGCCATGGGTTTAGCGAACAAATAGAGCTTTTGCATGGCGATTTATTTGACGCCTTACCAGACCCCAATGAAGAAGAGCGTTTTGATTTAATTATCTGTAACCCACCGTATGTTAACGATGCATCAATGCAAGCCTTACCAGCAGAGTATCAAGCTGAACCTGCAATTGCTTTAGCGGGAGGTAGCGATGGGATGAATTTGATCCGTCGCATTATTGACGCAGCGCCAGACTATCTAAATGAACGCGGCGCGCTCTTAATTGAAATTGGTAATGAGGCTGAGCACTTTCATGTGGCTTTTCCCCAAATACCCGTTATGTGGATGGAAGTATCTGCTGGTAATCAGCAAGTAATCCTCATTCAAGCTGAAGACTTACGCTAACTCCAAATCATTAGCCGCAGCAATCGCCTCATCAATGCGCTCAACGCTAATGATACGTAGGCCAGCAATTTTAGTTTTGGGCATATTCGCTTTAGGAATAATGGCGACGGTAAAACCCAATTTAGCAGCCTCCTTTAAACGTTCTTGACCCCGCGGACAAGGCCGTATTTCACCGGCTAAGCCGACTTCGCCAAAAACAATTAGTTCTCGCGGTAAAGCGCGGTTACGAATCGAGGATTGAATCGCTAATAACACTGCTAGGTCTGCTGCAGGCTCAGATATCTTGACCCCACCAACTGCGTTCAAAAAAACATCTTGGTCAAAGCAAGCAATTCCAGCGTGGCGATGCAGCACCGCTAAGAGCATGGCTAAACGGTGCTGCTCTAGGCCTACCGCTAAGCGACGCGGATTAGGAATATGTGCGGTATCAACTAAGGCTTGAATTTCAACTAATAAGGGGCGACTACCTTCTTGTGTCACTAACACACAAGCGCCTGGCACCATTTCAGCATGCTGCGAAAGAAAAATGGCTGAAGGGTTTGATACCCCGCGCAAACCTTTTTCTGTCATCGCAAAAACACCAAGTTCATTTACAGCACCAAAGCGGTTTTTAATCGCGCGCACTAAACGAAAACTCGAATGAGTGTCACCCTCAAAATACAGCACGGTATCGACAATATGCTCAAGTACCCGCGGTCCAGCTAAATGACCATCTTTAGTCACATGGCCAACTAATAAAACACAAATACCGGTCGACTTTGCAAAACGCGTTAACTGGGCAGCGCACTCGCGCACCTGAGCCACTGATCCTGGTGCAGAGCTAAATGCTTCAGAGTAAATTGTTTGAATCGAATCAACCACGACCACTTGTGGCCGCACCGTATCCATAATCGTTAACAATTTTTCAAGCTGAATTTCCGCTAATACTTCAAGCTGAGGGGCTTTTAAATCAATGCGTTTGGCACGTAGTGCAATTTGTGCAGCCGATTCTTCGCCACTGCTATAGAGCACTGAAACTCCAGCCGCACTCATTTGCGCTAAAGCCTGTAATAGTAAAGTCGATTTACCAATACCGGGATCTCCGCCTAGTAAAACCACTCCGCCAGGCACTAAACCGCCACCCAGAACCCGATCAAACTCTTCAATACCAGTGGGTAGGCGTGGCAAATCTTCAGCCTGAATGGTGGCTAATTTTTGCCGTGGAATGGATTGCGCTAAACCCTGAAAGCGAGGTGCGCTGGGTGTCTCAGCAATGCTTTCCTCAAGCGTATTCCATGCTTGGCAAGTTGGGCATTGGCCCTGCCATTTAGCAGAAGTGCCGCCACAAGCTTGGCACACGTAAATTGTTTTCACTTTTGCCATAGGAAATTAATCGAGTTGAGTACCTGCTTTATTTTCTTGTGCACGCCGTGGCGCATCTTTACGACGTTTTTCTAAATCAGCGGCGCGCTCAACTTCGTCTTTTTGTTTTTGCTCAAATGCTTTTTTATTATCAGCACGTTGCTCCGCCTTTGCGGGATCAGCGCGCTCTGCAGCCCGCTTGGCATCATTGGCATCTTTAATTTTGTCTCGCACAATCCGCTGGCTTTCATGTAAAGCCACTTCTTGCGCACGAATGGGATCAATTTCTTCGCGATAATCAGCGCGCGTACCTTTTAAACAATAGGTTACGAAAAAATCTTTGTAACACGCTGCAGACGCTTTTTTCCAACGATAATCAATCCACTGACGCTGCAATAGTAATTGAGCTTCAATTTTATTAAGCTCAGCCAACTCATCTTCCTCGGGAGTATTAGCCCATACCGAATTAGCGCAGCACAAAACCGCAACTACCAGACTAAGCGCAGCAAAAACGGGTTTCAAATCTCAACCTTTGCGCCTAATTCAACTAAGCGATTTGCAGGAATTTTGAAAAAGTCAGATTGACGGCTCGCGTTTTGATACATCCAGGCAAATATGGCTTCACGCCAAAGAGCCATGCCTTTCATATCAGTAGGCACAATGGTGTCAC
>CANKKB010000109.1 GCA_947482555.1 Burkholderiaceae bacterium
AGGAGAAATGCGTGGCGATGTCACAAAAGCCTGCTTATAACTAATTCGCTTAGCCCCTTCAGATCCTTCTCCCTCAGCACTCATACGATAAATCTGCGGGTTACCGCCGCGATCACTAGTGAAATAGATAAAGCGGCCATCGGGCGAAAATTGCGGTTCAGTGTCGATCGTGCTCCCACGCGTCAGGCGTTGTAAGCCAGTGCCATCGGCATTCAGAACATAAATTTGGGTATTGCCATCCCGCGATAAAGCGAGCGCAACTTTTTTGCCATCAGGCGACCAAGCAGGCGCACTGTTATTGCCCTTTTGGTTCGAGAGGGAAATACGCTTCCCGGTAGCCAACTCATGAATGTAAATGACTGGCTTACGATCTTCAAATGACACATACGCAACCCGCTTACCATCAGGCGACCAGGCTGGTGAGATGATCGGTTCAGCGCTATTGAGGGCATTACGAATATTTTGACCATCTGCATCTGAAATGACCAAGCGGTAGCGTTTGCCATCTTTAATCACATAAGAAAGGTTGGTAGAAAAAATACCCCGCTCACCGAGTAATTTAAAAATAATATCATCAGCAATTTTGTGCGCCACTTGCCGTAAATTATCGGCACTAGCAGTGAGCACCAAACCATTAAGACTTTGCGCTTTACGAATATCAAATAATTTATAACGAATTTCAAAATTAGTGGCACCTTTTTGTTCAACCGAACCAACTACTAAAGCATCAGCACCACGTGCCGCCCAGGTTTTGTAATTCGGCGTGCCTTCATCACTTTCAGTTGCATTGCCATTCTCGGTATTTTTAAAATAACCGCTTCGCGCTAGATCTTGCCGAATAATATCGGTCACGCTAGTTGGCAACTTAGCCTCATTTTGAAAACGCATTACGGCAATGGGATAGAGTGCTTGACCAACTCCAGTAATTTCAATATTCATTTGTGCGGAAGCAATTGAGCTCAGGCTGAGCACGCACGCAGCCAAGAAGATTGAAACGAAAACGCGGCATTGATGTAAATGAAGCTGCAAATAAGACATGAATTTAATCCTTGGGTTTAAAAGTCAATTTTATTTGACGCATTGGTATTAAACCATTGTCATCCTTGGGTAGACTTTGGGCGCGGTCGAGTGCAAGCAAAACCGCACGGTCCCAATTGGGATCGCCGCTACTCGAGGCAATATTACGATTTAAGATGGCGCCATCAGGGGCAAGTTCAACTTCAATTACCACCGCAGGGTTGCCCACCACCACTTCCGGGTTAAACACAATGAAGGGTTTCACTTTACGTCTTACCTTATCGGCATAACCTAATGGGGCATTGCCACCTGCACCAACGCCACTGCCGACCTTACCGCCACTACCGCCTTCGGCACCGGCGGCTGCTTTTAAGCGCGCTAATTGATCAGCACGGGCCTTTTCGGTAGCGGGATTAGCTTTAGCTGCAGGTGGGGGCGGAGTCGCCAAAGGCTTGGCGGCTTTAGGGGCCTCTTTAGGTGCATCCTTAGCCTTTGGGGGCACGGGTGGCAAAGGCTTAAGTACTTTGGGTTCTTCTTTGGGGGGAATCACTTTGTTTTTCTTTAAGGCAATCTCCGCATTGTCGATTTTTAGATCCATTTTAGGTGCTGGCTCTTCGATTATGGGTGTGGGTAAGGTCGCGTCCCATAGCTCAACTTCGACTCCAGCAGGAGTGCTACTGCGCCAATTAATCCCAAAGGTCAGTAGGGCTAATAAAGCTAAATGCACAACTAAGGAGAGGGTAATCGCGCTCCCCGATTTTTCTTTGGGAATTTTCTTGGGACGTGACTCTGGCGAGCCATGAAAGGGAAATTGCGAGTCAGTCCAATTTTGCGTGCTACTCATCAGGCGTCCATGAATTCATGATGGCATTCATCTGGCTAAGATTTATTGGCTCTTTACAGCTAGACCAACTCGTTTCACACCATTTTCTTTTAGCTTAGCCATGACATCCATTACTACTTCATATTTAACCGATTTATCCGCTGCTAGAACAACAGGCTGGTCAACTGATTTCTCTGCTTGGGTGCGGGCAAAAGTACCGAGCTCAAGCGCAGTTAGTGATTGGGTGGGTGAACCTTCAGAGCGTACGGTAATATTTTCTTTAGCATCAATATTTAAAAAGATGGGCGGCAAAGGTTGGGTCTTAGCGCCACCCACGGTCGGTAAATTAACAATGCCTGGGTTGACGGCTGAAGCAGTCACCATAAAAATCACTAATAAAACTAACATCACGTCGATGTAAGGCACAACGTTAATTTCTGACATCACCCGCCGCCGGGAAGATCGAAAAGAAGAGCGGGTTGAATGCGCCATCGTGATTGATCGCTTATTTAATCTTAGCGACCAGCTTGGCGCTGCAGAATATTGCTGAACTCTTCAATGAAAGTTTCAAAACGAATTGAGAGGCGATCGATATCAGTGGCATTGCTGTTGTAGGCAATCACTGCAGGAATAGCCGCAAATAGACCGATTGCAGTTGCCACCAGGGCTTCAGCAATGCCAGGGGCTACTGCTGCCAAGGTGGCTTGTTGCACATTAGCTAAGCCACGGAAAGCGTGCATGATGCCCCAAACTGTGCCAAACAGGCCAATATAGGGGGAGACTGAACCCACTGAAGCTAAGAATGGCAAATTCGCCTCGAGACGGTCCATTTCCCGTTGGTAGGCGGCTTTCATGGCACGGCGAGCAGCATCAATTTCACGGGCTTTCAAGAACTCCTGCATTCCAGCCGCAAAAATGCGCTCGAGTACCGCAGCGCTATGGGTAGTTCGCTGGGCAGAAGCCAAGAGGGTATTGAGATCACCGCCAGACCAAAAATCGCGTTCAAAACGTTCAGTATCTTTGCGCACAGCACGCAAAATCGCGCTTTTCTTAAAAATAATGGCCCAAGATGCAATTGACATCACCATTAATAAGGCCATAACGCACTGCACAAGCAGGCTGGCATTGAGGACGAGGGAGAGAATGGAGAGGTCTTGAGCTGAATTCATGGGGTTTTTGTATGATGTAGGGTGATTTTATCGCTAAAACCAAATGCCGCTAAATGCGATGCGTAATAATTGCATAGTTAAGTCAGTAGAATAATTCACCAGAATAAATAAGCCCAAAAAAACGATAGGAGCTGTAGATGTTTGACCGTCAAAATACTTTAGCCAAAACCGACCCTGAATTATGGGCCAGCATTCAAAATGAAAATCGCCGTCAGGAAGATCATATTGAATTAATTGCTTCTGAAAACTATACCTCACCAGCAGTGATGCAGGCGCAAGGTTCTCAATTAACCAATAAATATGCCGAGGGTTATCCTGGCAAGCGTTATTACGGTGGTTGTGAATTTGTTGATGTTGCCGAACAATTGGCCATCGATCGTGTAAAAACTTTATTTGGCGCAGAAGCTGCTAATGTACAACCCCATTGTGGTGCTTCCGCCAATCAGGCGGTATTTTTAGCTTTCTTAAAACCCGGCGATACCTTTATGGGTATGAGTTTGGCTGAAGGTGGCCACTTAACCCACGGTATGGCTTTAAATTTAAGTGGTAAATGGTTTAATCCGATTGCTTATGGTTTAGATAAAAATGAAGTCATCGACTACGAGCAAATGGAGCGTTTAGCGCGCGAGCACAAACCTAAACTCATTATTGCCGGCGCTTCAGCTTATTCACTCAAAATTGATTTCGCGCGCTTTGCAAAAGTGGCCAAAGAAATTGGCGCGATTTTTATGGTTGATATGGCGCACTATGCAGGTTTAATTGCTGCCGGTGTGTATCCAAATCCTGTACCGCATGCAGATGTGGTCACTTCAACCACGCACAAAAGTTTACGTGGCCCCCGTGGCGGTATTATTTTGATGAAAGCGGAACACGAAAAAGCCATCAACTCTGCGGTATTCCCAGGTTTACAGGGCGGCCCATTAATGCACGTCATTGCTGCTAAAGCCACGGCCTTTAAAGAGGCGCTTGAGCCTAGTTTTAAAGATTACCAAAAGCAAGTGATTGCAAATGCGCAGGCCTTGGCTGCTGCCTTAACAGAGCGCGGCTTACGAATTGTTTCCGGCGGCACCGAGGCGCATGTGATGTTGGTTGATTTACGTGCCAAGAAAATGACTGGCAAAGAAGCTGAGCGTATTTTGGGTGAAGCTCATATTACCGTTAACAAAAATGGCATACCAAACGATCCTGAAAAAGCCATGGTGACGAGTGGTATTCGCTTAGGCTCACCAGCGATGACAACCCGCGGTTTTAAAGAGGCTGAAGCTAAGCAAGTGGGTTATATGATTGCCGACTTACTGGATAACCCCAATGATCCTGCCAATATTGCTAAAGTCAAAGCACAGGTAGGTGAGTTAACTAAGCGCTTCCCGGTTTACGGCTGAAAATAGAAATCCAGCGTGCGCTGCCCATTCTGTCATGGTGACGATACTCAGGTAATGGATACGCGTGAGTCCGACGAGGGTGATTCAATTCGCCGTCGTCGGCGCTGCGCTTCTTGCGATAAACGGTTTACAACGTATGAGCGTGCTGAGTTAACGCTGCCCGCAATTGTGAAGAAAAATGGCAGTCGAGTTGAATACAGTCACGAAAAATTAATTAGCTCGATTCGTTTGGCCTTACGCAAGCGCCCTGTTTCGGCTGATGCAGTTGATGAAGCGGTAGGCCGTATCGAAGAAAAACTCTTAAGCTTGGGTGAAAAAGAAATTCCGAGTGAACGCGTCGGCGAGTTAGTCATGCGTGAACTTAAACGTCTTGATAAAGTGGCTTATATTCGCTTTGCTTCGGTATATCGTAGTTTTGCCGATATTGAGTCGTTTGAAAGCGCCTTAAAAGAGCTTAAATAGACATCTTGCAGCAGGGCTTCGGTGCTTAGCTGTACTTAATAATGCAGTAGATCGCGCGTACGCCATCGCGCCAGCCTATCTTCTTACCTTCATCATAGGTACGCCCATAATAAGATATGCCGACTTCAAAAATTCGGCAATTTAGTTTTGCTACTTTGGCAGTAATTTCGGGTTCAAAACCAAAGCGATTTTCTTCTATCTTGATGCTTTGAATAATTTCACGGCGAAACACTTTGTAGCAGGTCTCCATATCCGTTAAATTTAAATTGGTAAACATATTCGACATGAGGGTAAGCAGGCCATTGCCAACCCGATGCCAAAAATACAGCACGCGGTGCGCATCCCCACCTAAAAAACGTGAACCAAATACCACGTCAGCACGATTATTCAAAATGGGCTCAACTAGACGCGGATATTCATTGGGGTCATATTCCATATCCGCATCTTGAATGATGACTAAATCGCCGGTAGCCGCTTGAATTCCTGTACGCAAGGCAGCGCCTTTGCCTTGATTGACGGTGTGATAAAGCACCTTGCTAACTCGACCCGAATGTTCTATTTCCTGTTTTAATTTATCTCTTGTACCATCGGTTGAGCAATCATCAACGATGATAATTTCTTTATCAGGATACGGCGCCGCATTAACGGCATTAATAATCTCATCTATGGTCTTGAGCTCGTTATAGCAGGGGATGATGATGGAGAGGCGCATTTAGATCACAAGAATTTAATCAATTCACTTTTGCGCAGGATGAAGGAGGTATTTGAATAACACGAGTCATTAATTCATTCACAGAAGCTTCAGGTAGATGGTGAAATTTACCATAGTCTTGCACGCGGGCCATATAAGGAATACAGGAATTTGGGGATTGGTGGTCATGCCCCGGTGGAAAATTTCCCGAATAGCCATTAATGGTTGGTATGCCCAAATCTTGCGCCAGAACCATGGCATCAACTTCGGCAAAATACCAGGTTTCCTTGCCGCTGTTATCGACAAATAAAATACTGCCAGCCGGAACGGGCTTAGGTAAAAGGACAGATAGTCTATTCAAGCGCTCAATCCAGATTGCATTAGGTGTTTTGACATGATTGAAAAAGATAACTTCTAGACTCAGCAGTGCTGCCACAATTGCAATCCAAGTACCACGCCAAAAATAATTATTTTTATTAAGTCTACTGATTACAGTTTCACAAGCTAAAGCTACCAGAATAGCGACGGGTAAGCCTTGGACCAGAATCAGTCTAGTAACAGCTCTAATGGATAAGATTCCTGGAATCGAGAAGAGGTACTCGTAGGGGCTGGTGAGCTGTCCGCCGCCGCCGCCATACTGCAAGGTTAATAAAAAAAGAATTAATAATGAAAAGAATGCTAGCTTACCAATGGCATTTTGCTCTTTGGCGTAGGGTCTATTAGTGCCAAAGTAATTAAACCAAGGAATACAACAGCCGATCAAAAACAACAGGGCAACCCCAATGCCAATGAATAATTGGTGTTCATTTCTATAGAGGGGAATTTGATTAAACCAACTACCAACAAATGAACTGA
>CANKKB010000110.1 GCA_947482555.1 Burkholderiaceae bacterium
AAGCTCGCCTTGATTGCGGTGGTGGCGTTGGTAGTAGTTGGCCCTGAACGTTTGCCTAAAGTGGCGCGGATGGCGGGCAATTTGTTTGGGCGCGCACAACGCTACATGGCCGAAGTGCGCAGTGAAGTTAATCGGCAAATTGAATTAGATGAATTTAAAAAATTGCGCGAAGAAAGTACTGCGGCAATTAAAGATGTGGAAAGTAGTTTGAACTCTACTTTCACCGAAGCAGGTACTCATTTAAGTGATCAAGCCGATAGCTACGACTATTCCACTAGTAGTAATAGTTATCCAGTTGACTTACAAATAGATGAAAACAAAGTATTTCGCGATAGTTTGCGTCAAGGCCGCTCAAGCTGGCGAGTCCGCCAAGCAGCGCGACCGCTATGGTACAAACATGCTTCGGGAGTGCGACTGCGAGTGCAGTCAGGCGCAGCACGGATGAAGCGCTTTCGACATATCGCCTCGCAATAATGTTGAGGCTAAGTTATGACTGATCCAGGTACACAGGACAATACCCAGCAAGCGAATACCAATGCAGATAATGCTTCTCCAGCCAGTGAGGGCTTGCAAGAAACGTTTATTTCGCATTTAGTTGAGTTGCGAGATCGTATTATTAAAGCAGCGCTTGCGATCATCATTATTTTTATGAGTTTGGTGTATTGGGCACCGGAAATTTTTCACTTGTTTGCCCAACCCTTATTAACCGCTTTACCCAGCGGTGGAAAAATGATTGTGACCGATATTACCGGCTCCTTTTTTGTGCCCATGAAAGTTACGATGCTCGTTGCATTTGTCATTGCCCTGCCAGTGGTGATGTATCAACTATGGGCATTTATTGCTCCCGGGCTCTATACACACGAACGCCGTTTAATCGTGCCCTTGGTGGTCAGCAGTTATTCATTATTTATTATTGGCATGTCGTTTGCATACTTTTTAGTTTTCCCCACCGTGTTTAAATTCATGGCGCACTACAACGCTCCCCTTGGCGCTGAGATGCTGACCGACATCGATAACTATTTAAGTTTCGCGATGACGACTTTCTTAGCCTTTGGTATTACCTTTGAAGTTCCTGTGGTTGTCGTTGTTTTAGTGCGTATGGGTGTTGTTCCCTTGGCTAAGCTACGAGAAATCCGCCCTTACGTGATTGTCGGTGCATTTGTGATCGCTGCGGTTGTAACGCCGCCCGATATTTTGTCGCAATTATTATTAGCAGTGCCTATGTCACTGCTTTATGAGCTTGGATTATTTATTGCGCGCTTTTATGAAAAAAAACCTACTGCGGCGAGCGATGATGAGGTCGTTGGCGGTGCCCCAACGAATTCTTAAAGTCGTGATAATTTAAATTTATTGCTGGAGGCTCTGACTTTTAATAGGGGACTTCTTGCCGGCCAGTTGAGGCCCAAAATTTTGTGTCAGCCATTGGCTTAAGCGTTCGAAGCGATATCGCCGCTGGCGTAAATTTCCTTCCCCCGGGGCCAAAAACTCAGCATCGTTGGGCTCGCGAATGGTGGCTAATTGTTCTACTGCTTTGCTGGCAGCAAAAAGGCAACGGCGCTGTTGAGTGGTTTCAATTTGGGTTAAGCGGGGCAAAATTTTAGGCAATTCCCAGCGCACATCAACCACCACACAATGTTCAAGTTGGAGCTGATCTATTTCTGCCAGTAGCAATTCCGTTTTGCTAAAGTTAAATTGGTTGGCTATCACAATGCGGTGACACATGAGCATCCAGCCCCCATTCAACTGATGATCGCTATGTCGGGCTAAGGCAAGCTCGGCACATTGGGCTAATGTATACCAAGCATTTAGGGCTGGATTGGGACAGCTCAGTAAAATTTTCATCAATAGAGCGTGTGCCTCGGCAATACCTTGTTGATGTGCTTGCCAGGCCCAATAAGAGGCTTGTAAGCCAATGATTTTTTCCTCCAGCTTATCGCGTTTACGCCATAAGTTTGCTGCTTTGCGAAATTGGGCCTCTGCGTGCCCTAAGTCAGCTGCGCGATCAAAACAGCGATCACTTTCTTGGGCGCTATATCCCGAAAATTGTGGCCGCCGATAAATTTCACCAAGCGCGTACCAAGCTTGGGGATCCCCGTCTTTGCCGGCCAACTCCAGCCAATGGACCGCTTTTTTCAGGGGCGCATTCGACTTACTCGAACCATTCTTTTTTTCAGTAGGCGTTTTGGGCTGGGCTAGACGTAAACCTAGAGTTAGCTTCGCTGTGGTTAGCCCTAACTCAGCCGCTTGTTGCAGTGCTGACTCATCTTGACTTAACAGCCAGTTATTCCAAAGTGAAGTGAGCAATTCATTTTTAGGTTGCAATTGAATTAACAGGTCTTTTGCCTTGTTTGCCAAAAAACTTTCTTCAACGGCAATGACTTCTAAATACCGTTTGCATTGAGTTTGCAGTTTTGCCAAGCTCTCATCATCACAAAGGAGCTGTTTATTTAACCAAGTAGCCAATTGTGCTTGTAGGTCAAGTTGCTTGGGGTTTAATAATAAATTCGCTAACTGCCAGCGGGCCTCACTACTTCCCTCATCTGCCAACTCCCAAAAACGATCCCAGGCAAAATGAAATGATGGAGAGCCAAAAGTTGCGGCAAGCGGAATTTGTACTAATTGGGTAAAAAGTTCGCTTAGGGGGTTGCTCGGCGAATGACCTTGCAAGTCACCTGGACCGTTTTTACTCAGAGTAGCTAAATAGGCCTTTTCAAGCCAAACTAAGGCATTATTGGGTTGAATCGGGGTGTTAAAATGACCTTGTAGATAAATGGTAGCTAATTCTTGTTGCGCAAAAACATCACCCTGACGGGCAGAACGCAGGATTTTCAGGAATTCGCGACTTGCCATCTGACAATTTTGGCATCTAAATGGTCTGAATACCCTAAAAACAGGGCCATGTTGTCGAGATACAACAAAGAAAACCAAAAAACTCCCTTTTCACAAGCAAAAAGCGGGGGTATCTGCCCTCAAGCTAAGTCGGTAGAGGCAAAAGGCTGATACTTCATGAGTCCCGAATTTTTATGGGCGCATTCTTACTTTATGGAGATTTACGAATGAAAAAATCGCTATTTGCACTTGCCGCTCTCGGCGCTTTTGCTGGTGCTGCTTCTGCCCAGTCAAGCGTGACCGTGTACGGTGTAGTTGACGTTGGTTACCTTAATCAAAAGGCTACTGGAGCAGCTTCTAACGCTGCTGGTACTGTTGCACCATCAGGCCAAGCTAACAGTGCTATTTTCGGTAACTCGATGGAACAGACCAGCCGTTTAGGCTTTAAAGGTACTGAAGATTTAGGCGGCGGAATGATTGCCTTCTTCACTTTAGAGACCGATATGCAGCCCACTAACGCGTCCATGTCGTCATGGCAGACTCGTCAAGGCTTCGGTGGTATTGGTAAAGCAGGCGTAGGTCAGTTTGCTTTCGGTACTCAATACACCCCCATGTTTAACCAAATTGCAGCAACTGACGTTGGTAATACCAACAACATGCCTGGTTCGGCTGTTTACCCAACTACAAACTCGGGTAATAGCGTAAGAACCAACGGCTACGGTGATGCATCTGGTGTTGGTGGCCAATCTTCTGGCGTAACCGTTCGTACGCAATCTACCTTGTCAGCTCAAACAGCTGTCATGGCTGGTTTCAAGGTTGCTGCTAACTACACTTTAAGAAACGATACAGTTACATCTGGCTTTTCAGGTACTACTGCTAACGCTAAACAGAATATTGTTCCTATTACGAACAACTACTCTGGTTGGGGTTTATCTGCCGATTACACATGGCAAAAACTGTATGTTGGTGTAGCTTATCAAGCATACAAATCAAACAACGAAGGTCAGGGTCCAGCTACGACTACATCAGCTAACTCGGCTTCTACTGTTTTAACACCTGCTCCTGCAGCTTGGACTGGTTCGGCTGGTGGTACAAACACCCAAGACAACCAATACTACGGTGCTGCTACGTATGACTTTGGTATCTTGAAAGGCTACTTGCAATACGGTAATCGTAAAGTTACTGACATTGTCAACACTGGCTACTACGCTAAGCGTACTTCGCAACAGATTGGTGTACGTAGCTTTATGACCCCAACCATTGAAGGTTGGGCGCTCGTTGGTAACGGTCGCTACACTTCATTTGGTGCAGGTGCTCCAAGTGCAGGCTTCACAGCTTACCAAGTTGGTTTGAACTATTACCTCAGCAAGCGTACAAACTTGTATGCAATCTATGGCTCAAACAATGGCTCAGCTAGTTCTGTTCAGGTTTCGACCCGACTCACAGGCTTTGCATTTGGTACTCGTGTAACGTTCTAATCATTGCTAGTTAAGTTGTTAAAACACTAGTAGTACATTAGTTCGGCATTAAAACAAACCCACTGTGGCAACACAGTGGGTTTTTTCTTGGGCGATTAGAATTGAAGACATGTCAACCTCAGGTAATGGACTAAAACCTCTGCAGCAAAGTAATGCCGACAAAGCGCTATCAGCGTCATTGCAGCAGGCTTGGCAATTATTGGAGCGGGGGCAACTAGCAGCTGCGCGCCAGGGCTATGAAATTATTCTGCAAGCGTTTCCGCGGCACGCAGAAGCGCAACATTTTCTCGGTTTAATTTATTTTCAAGAGGGTAATGCGCAAGCAGCCCTACAAGCAATCGATATTGCTTTGGCTAGTCAGCCAAATTATGCAATCGCCCATAACAATAAGGGCAGCATGCTAATCGAGCTAAAGCAACCTTTAGCGGCTTTGGCTTGTTATGAACAAGCAATTACTTGCGATCCCCAGTTCGCTTTAGCCCACTTTAATCGCGCGCTAACGCTTCATGATTTACGGCAATTAGAGCAAGCTATACAAAGTTATGATGCGGCAATTGCGATTGACCCTCAATATGCTCAGGCTCACAATAATCGGGCAAATACGTTAAAAGAGTTGCAGCATGTAACAGAGGCAATTGCGGGTTATAACCAGGCTTTATCTATCATGCCCAATTTTGCCGAGGCGCAGTGGAACCGGGCCTTGGCCTATTTGGTTTTAGGCAATTATGAGCAGGGTTGGCAAGGTTATGAGTCACGCTGGCAATCCTCTGAATTAAGTCGCGCAGCAGGCGAGCGAAAACTAAATGGGGAGCTCTGGCTTGGCCAAGCGCCGTTACAAGACAAAACAATTTTGTTGCATAGTGAACAAGGTTTAGGCGATGCAATTCAATTTAGTCGCTATGCTGAAGCGGTGGCTAATTTGGGCGCCACGGTGATTTTAGAAGTTGAAAAACCCCTCGTGACTTTATTTCAGACTTTAGCTGGCGTCACACAAATAGTTGAGAAAGGCCAAGCACTTCCGAGATTTGATTTTCATTGCCCATTAATCAGCCTTCCACTGGCGTTTCATACTACGTTAAGCAATATCCCCTCCACCAAAAAATATTTAGGTGTTGACCCCGCTAAACAGATTTTATGGCAAACAAAATTAGGACCGAAAACAAAATTACGCGTTGGTGTGGTTTGGTCGGGGGGCTTACGCCCGAATCAACCAGAAGCTTGGGCAGTGAATGAAAGGCGCAATATTCCACTGGCTTTACTTGCGCCATTAAAAAATGCGGCAATCGATTTTTATAGTTTGCAAAAGGGTCAACCAGGAGAATCTGAGTTAGCCGCCTTAAAAGCTAGCAATTGGAATGGCCCCGATTTGATCGATTTCAGTGCAGATTTAGACGATTTTTCTGCTACCGCAGCGCTCATCGAACAGCTCGATTTAGTGATTACAGTCGATACTGCCGTTGCCCATTTAGCAGGCGCTTTGGCTAAACCTGTTTGGCTTTTGAATCGTTTTGATACCTGCTGGCGTTGGCTTTTAGACCGCAACGATAGCCCTTGGTATGACTCCATGCGCCTTTTCAGGCAAGCACAACCAGGCCAATGGGAGCCTGTAGTTGAAGCGGTACGGGTGCAATTGCAGCAACTCATGAAAGAGGAGCCTAGTTAACTCCAAGGGCACAGGGGTTTAGCCTAAACCGCAGTGGCAATATCAGGGTGAGGGTATTCCCGAGGATAGGCCTAATTGGCCGTTAAGGGCTAGATAAAACCCCTAAAGTCTGCTAAAAATAGAGGTTCTGAAATTTGCAATTGAAATCCACCACCTATTAACCTTACAAGATAAGACCAGTCATGAAAAAACCTTCACGCTTTATCCAAAACGCGCTTTCCGCTGCGCTAATTTCCACTTGTGCTGTCAGTGGCATGTTGGTCACTTCGGGAGCGATGGCAGCAGGCACTTTAGACAAAATTAAATCGACTAGCTCTGCCACAATGGGCGTAAGAGAATCGTCTGGTGCACTTTCCTATACGATTGGTGACGGCAGATTTGCTGGTTATCACGTTGAAATTTGTCAACGGGTTTTAACTGAA
>CANKKB010000111.1 GCA_947482555.1 Burkholderiaceae bacterium
CAGTAAATTTAAAGAGGTGAATGATGAAAGTTTTAGCATCCGTAAAAGTTATTTGCAGAAATTGCAAGGTCATTAAGCGTAAACGCGTTGTGCGTGTGATTTGCTCGTCAGATCCACGTCATAAGCAGCGCCAAGGCTGATTCGGTTAATTAAGAGGAAATCTCATGGCACGTATCGCTGGGGTCAATATCCCAAATCATCAACATACCGTTATTGGTTTGACGGCAATCTATGGCATTGGGACAACCCAAGCCAGAAAAATCTGCCAATCTACCGGTGTAGCTTTTGATAAAAAAATTAAAGATCTCACTGATGCTGATTTAGAAAAGCTACGTGATGAAGTTGGCAAATTGACGACCGAAGGCGATTTACGTCGTGAAGTCACAATGAGCATTAAACGTTTGATGGACTTAGCCTGTTATCGTGGCGTTCGTCATCGTAAGGGCTTGCCGGTTCGCGGCCAACGTACCAAGACGAATGCACGTACCCGCAAAGGCCCGCGTAAGTCTGGCATTGCACTGAAGAAATAATCAAGAAAGCGTACTGAAATGGCAAAACCACAAACCGCAGCAGCAACCGCTCAGCGTGCTCGCAAAAAAGTAAAAAAGAACGTTGCCGATGGCATCGCGCACGTGCACGCTTCTTTTAATAACACCATTATTACGATTACTGATCGTCAAGGGAATGCCTTATCTTGGGCTACGTCCGGCGGGCAAGGCTTTAAGGGCTCACGCAAGTCAACCCCGTTTGCAGCTCAAGTAGCCGCAGAAGTAGCAGGTAAAGCAGCCATTGAATGCGGTATTAAAAATTTAGAAGTCCAAATTAAGGGTCCAGGCCCAGGACGTGAATCTGCTGTACGTGCGTTAAATTCATTGGGCATCAAAATTACTGAGATTCAGGATGTAACCCCAGTACCGCACAATGGCTGTCGCCCTCCAAAGCGTCGTCGTATTTAAGTTTTACTGTTGTTCATGTGTTTTAAAAGTGTTATTTTTTAATTGTTTAAGCCCACTGTTCGTTTGAATTTAAAGCGAACTAACCGCTGGTCGCAAGACTGCGGCAAAGAAAGGAAAGCATCGTGGCACGTTATTTAGGCCCTAAGGCCAAGTTATCTCGTCGGGAAGGAACCGACCTATTTTTAAAGAGCGCTCGCCGTTCATTATCAGACAAGTGCAAGCTTGATAGCAAGCCTGGTCAGCATGGGCGTACATCGGGCTCACGTACTTCTGATTATGGCAATCAGCTACGTGAAAAACAGAAAGTAAAACGAATTTATGGGGTTTTAGAGCGCCAATTTCGTCGTTACTTTGCCGAGGCTGAGCGTCGTAAAGGCAATACGGGTGAAACCCTCTTGCAGTTGCTAGAGTCACGTCTTGATAATGTGGTTTATCGCATGGGCTTTGGCTCAACACGCGCTGAAGCACGTCAATTAGTTTCTCATTGTGCAGTCATGTTAAATGGCAGCGCAGTAAATATTCCATCGATTCAGGTTAAGCCTGGCGATGTAATTTCAATTCGTGAAAAAGCGAAGAAGCAAAATCGGATTCAAGAATCTTTGAATTTAGTTCAGCAAACTGGCGTCATTAGCTGGGTTTCAGTTGATGCGGCAAAGCTAGAGGGAACATTTAAGCAAGTGCCCGACCGCGAAGAAATCAGCGGTGATATTAATGAAAGTTTGATCGTCGAATTATATTCGCGCTAATTAGGCACCCATAAGGAAAATATATGCAAACAAACTTGCTCAAGCCAAAAATTATTTCTGTAGAAGCGCTTACCCCCAATCAAGCTAAAGTGGTGATGGAGCCATTTGAACGTGGTTATGGTCATACACTGGGAAATGCTTTACGTCGTGTGTTGCTATCATCAATGGTTGGCTTTGCGCCAACTGAGGTTGCTATTTCTGGTGTAGTTCATGAGTATTCCACGCTCGACGGCGTGCAGGAAGATGTAGTTAATCTCTTGCTCAATCTAAAAGGCGTCGTCTTCAAATTACAGTCGCGCGATGAAGTTACTATTAACTTACGCAAAGATGGTCCTGGTGTGGTCACTGCTAAAGATATCGATTTGCCCCATGATGTAGAAATTATTAATCCCGATCATGTCATTGCTCATTTAGCCGCTGGTGGCAAATTAGATATGCAGATTAAAGTAGAAAAAGGACGTGGTTATATTCCTGGCAATATGCGTCAATATCATGATGAAACAACAAAACTCATCGGTCGTATTGTCTTGGATGCCTCATTTAGTCCGGTAACGCGGGTTAGTTATGCCGTGGAATCAGCGCGGGTAGAGCAGCGTACCGACTTAGATCGCTTGGTGATGACTATCGAAACTAATGGTGTGATGACGCCGGAAGAGACTATTCGTCAGGCCGCCAGTATTTTGGTAGATCAATTAGTCGTATTTGCTGCCCTTGAGAGTAGCGAAATTTCTGGTGAGTTAGCGCCAAGCCGTTCCTCAATGGTTGATCCGATGTTGATGCGCCCAGTTGATGACCTTGAACTTACTGTTCGTTCCGCCAACTGCTTAAAAGCTGAAAACATTTATTACATTGGTGACTTAATTCAGCGCACTGAAAATGAGTTGTTGAAGACGCCAAATTTAGGTCGTAAATCATTAAATGAAATTAAAGACGTGTTAGCGGCTCGTGGCTTAAGCCTTGGCATGAAACTCGAGAGTTGGCCACCTGCCAGCCTTGAGAAATAATTAGAAAGGAAGCATCATGCGTCACGGAAACGGTTTACGCAAACTTAATCGCACTTCATCCCATCGTTTAGCGATGCTGCGCAATATGTCAAATTCGCTTTTGGAGCATGAAGTGATTAAAACCACTTTGCCAAAAGCAAAAGAATTGCGGATGGTTGTAGAGCCTTTAATTACCTTGGGTAAAAAAGATAGCCTAGCCAATCGTCGTTTGGCTTACAACCGCACGCGTGATCGCGAAATTGTGGCTAAACTATTTACTGAGTTAGGCCCACGCTATGCAACGCGCCCAGGCGGTTATTTACGCATTTTAAAATTTGGCTTTCGCCAAGGTGATAATGCGCCAATGGCATTAGTAGAATTAGTTGATCGCCCTATTGTTGAAGAGGTTGCAATTGATGAGATTCCAGCTTAAGGGTTCAGTTCAGGTATAGTGCAAAGCCAGACTTCGGTCTGGTTTTTTTATTTATTTAGGACAGAATTAAACCGATGCAACTAAACAAGACCTTACATACCGCATTACTAACCATTAGCTTATTTTTTTCTAGCGCTTTCGCTGCGCCTGATTTTTTACCGCCTGAAAAAGCGTTTCAAGTACAAGCTACTTGGTTAGAAAATGGCAGGCAGGTTGAAGTTGATTACAAGCCAGTTAAGGGCTATTACATATATCAGCAGTCATTGCAATTTCACGTACTTGAAAATGGCCAACCTAATTATCAATTTCGGCCGATCTTACCTGCTGGCATCAATAAATTTGATCCTACGTTTAATAAAAATCTGATTATCTATAAAGCACCATTTCAGGTTCAAATTAATTTGAATCAAGCAATTAGTAGCACCGGAAAGCCAGTTGTTGAGCTTGGCAACAGCACCAAAGGATTACGTCTGCAAATTGAATTACAAGGCTGCGCTGAAGATGGAATTTGTTATCCCCCCCTGACGCTCAACTTTAATTTAGCTGCACCCGGAGTTAAAGCTGAGCCCATGCCTGATGAAGCTGCGGCGGTGGCATTACCCCCCGAAAAACTAAATTTAATAGGTTTATTAGGCCAGCGTGATGACATCAATGCAGTTAGCCAATTTTTAGAGCAAGCCCCAATCCCTTATTTATTTTTAGCTTTTTTTGTTTTAGGTATTGCTTTGGCTTTTACGCCTTGCGTTTTACCAATGCTACCCATTTTATCGAGCGTTATTTTTAATTCGGGCACCAATCAGGCCATCAAAAAAAGACGCGCTGCAGTTTTGGCCAGCGCCTATATATTGGGTATGGCAAGCCTGTATTCAGTGGCAGGGATGCTGATGGCAGCATTAGGTAGTGGCGCTCAGGCGGCGTTACAAAATCCATATGTCTTATTAGCTTTTGCCCTAGTGCTATTGGCTTTAGCGGGAAGCCTATTTGGTCTTTATCACCTACGTTTACCGCAGGCTTGGCATCAGTCTATCGACCAGCTTGCAGGACGCCAAAAAGGTGGTAGTGTCGTTGGCGCCTTCATATTGGGCGGGCTCTCCACCTTAATTGCCAGCCCATGTATTACCGCACCTTTAGCGGGAGTTTTGGCTTTTATTGCGCAAACTGGGTCGGTCGCGCTGGGCGGCGGCTTACTATTTATTATGGCGCTTGGCATGGGCCTACCGCTTTTATTTATTGCCCTAGAAGTTCGTATCTTGATACCAACAACTGGCAGATGGATGGTATGGCTGCAACGTACCCTAGGGGTTTTATTGGTTGGTCTGGCCATTTGGATCGTTTGGCCCGCTTTTTTCTCTGGGCCTAATGCCCTTTTGTCGAGTAAAACATTAACTCAATCTGCATCGGGTACGCAGCGAATCATTGCGCCTAATTTAAGTTTCACAGTAATTCAATCTACTGCTGAATTAAAGCAAGTACTCGCAAAATCCCAGTTAGACCAGCGCCCAGTACTACTCGATTTTTATGCCGACTGGTGCATTAGTTGTAAAGAAATGGAACACCTTACTTTATCTAATCCTGCAGTGGTTCAGGCTTTAGGCAAGTTTAATTTAGTGCAGGCTGACGTAACCAAAAATACGCCAGAAAGCCAAGCGTTGCTTAAGCAATTTAATTTATTTGGTCCGCCAGCGATTTTATTTTTTGATGCCGAAGGTCGCGAGCAAAAAACCCGGCGGGTAATTGGGTTTATGTCAGCGCAGCATTTTTTAGATTATCTTAAACAGCTGCAGTAATTCAGCTTAGAAGAACTTTTTAAATAGTTTATGTATTTTTTAATTGACGGGCGGTTTCTAAAGCAAAGTACGTTAGGATACCGTCCGCTCCAGCTCGCTTAAAGGCAATTAAGCTTTCCATCATGACTGCATCATGATCAAGCCAACCATTTTGTGCGGCGGCCTTCAGCATGGCGTATTCCCCGCTAACTTGATATACATAAGTTGGGTAAGAAAATGCGTCTTTAACTTGGCGAACAATATCGAGATAGGGCATTCCTGGTTTTACCATCACCATATCAGCGCCCTCACTGATGTCGAGCGCTGTTTCAGATAGCGCTTCGTCACTATTAGCCGGATTCATCTGGTACGTTTTTTTATCAGCCTTACCTAAATTTTTTGCTGAACCAACGGCATCGCGAAATGGACCGTAAAAAGCGGAAGCATATTTAGCGGAATAGGCCATGATGCGGGTATGAATCAAATTTAATTTTTCAAGTTCGCTACGAATTGCACCAATGCGCCCATCCATCATGTCTGATGGGGCAACAATATCAACCCCTGCTTGTGCTTGCGTAATCGCCTGTTGCACCAAAATGGCAGTAGTAGCGTCATTTAAAAGGCGATTTTGCTCATCTAAGATACCGTCTTGACCATGACTAGTATAGGGGTCAAGGGCGACATCTGTCATGATGCCTAAATTAGGAAAGCGTGTTTTAAGGGCAGCGACTGCGCGCGGAATTAAACCATTAGGATTTAAGGCTTCTTTCCCATCAGGTGTTTTTAAGGTCAAATCAATCACGGGGAAAAGTGCCATCACAGGAATACCAAGCTCAACACATTCTTCAGCAACCTGAAATAACAAATCCAGCGAGAGTCGATTAATCCCAGGCATTGAGGCAATAGGCTGTGATTGCTTATTACCTTCTAATAAAAAAACGGGATAAATTAAGTCATCTACCGTTAAGTGGTTTTCTTGCATTAATCTTCTGGACCAATCATCACGGCGCATGCGACGTGGTCGATGAGCAGGAAAATGGAGCGGGTTCATTTAGTTTTCCTCAGTTTGAGAAGTTACATCAGCTTCAGTGGTAGCGTCAAATAACCAATTAATGATAATTTTATCTGCTTCTATTAGCCCAATTCGTTTAGTGCTAGAAAAGAGTTGCGCAGTGATTTGCGGATGTGGGATAGTCAAATTGTCCACGGGCCCAGCTAGCTCCGCTAATCTTTTTTCTACGGCCTCTAGAGTGTGGCGACATTCGCTATTGTTGAGCTTATCGCATTTACTGAGAAGTAAATGAATCGGTTTACCGGTTGGCAAAAACCATTGAATCATTTGCTCATCTAAGTCAGTCATACCGCGGCGTGAATCAATGATTAAAATCATGCCAACGAGTTCGGGACGTTCTTGCAAATAGTCGCTGACTAAACTATTCCAGTGATAGCGGGTTTCATGATTGACGGCGGCATAGCC
>CANKKB010000112.1 GCA_947482555.1 Burkholderiaceae bacterium
CTTGCCCATTTACTGGCTTATATCTACTCGCCTTGGCTCAAATAAAAAGAGGAGATCAAAGATGATTTACGGAAAAATGTGGACCGTTGTAAAACCCACCGTTGGAATTCCTATTTTTATTGCAGCGGTTGCGATTAGTTCTTTCTGCGTTCATTTAGCAATTGTTTCTAACACCACTTGGGTCAAAGCTTTTTTACAAGGCAATGCACCAATGCCGGCATCTATGGCGGCGGCACCCATGGCGGCACCCATGGCAGCACCTGCAGCGAAGAAGTAAAGTACTTTAGCTTTTCGTGCAAGGCTGGGATCGCACATCCCAGCCTTTTTCTTTGCAGCGCTAAGGTAAAATTTTTTTGATGAACCGAGTTACTAAAAAGTTAATTCAGGGTTGGTCTGAGCTAGGCTCACGTTATTTGCCTTTTGCTGATGCCGCTTCAGCCGATTTACCCTTATCACGCCTCTTGCGACTATCCCTTTTTCAGGTTTCAGTTGGCATGGCTTTAGTGCTGTTAGTTGGCACACTAAACCGCGTAATGATTGTCGAGCTGCATGTTCCCGCATCGATTGTGTCAGTGATGATTTCATTACCAATTCTGTTTGCACCTTTTCGTGCATTAATTGGCTTTCGTTCAGATAACCACAAGTCGGCATTAGGGTGGAGAAGGGTGCCTTATATTTGGATGGGCACCTTAGTGCAATTTGGCGGCTTGGCGATCATGCCATTTGCTTTGTTGGTTTTATCCGGCGGTGGTCAATCGAGTCAAGCGCCGGTCTGGATTGGTTGGGCGGCCTCGGGCTTAGCCTTTTTATTTGTTGGTGCAGGCGTACACATAACGCAAACGGTAGGGCTTGCTCTAGCTACCGATTTAGCGCCTGTTGAAGCGCAGCCGAAGGTTGTAGGCTTAATGTATGTCATGCAACTGTTCGGCATGATTATCAGTGCCTTAATTTTTGGTTTAGCACTCGAACAATTTAGCCCTGCGCGCTTAATTCAGGTGATTCAAGCCTCAGCAGTGATTACGATTATTTTGAATGTGATTGCTTTATGGAAGCAGGAAACACGGACCCAAATTCGTAGTCGTAGTAATCAGGCTGAGCCCTCCTTTATGCAGTCATGGCGTACTTTTACTTCCGGCGGTAATGCAGTAAGGCGTTTAGTGGTAGTCGGGTTTGGCACGATGGCTTTTAGTATGAATGACGTGCTCTTAGAGCCATATGGTGGTGAGTTGTTAAAAATGAGTGTGAGTGCAACCACTGCCTTAACGGCCACCTTAGCAATTGGTGGGCTCTGGGGTTTTACCTGGGCGTCAAGGGTCTTAAGTCGCGGTAGCGATCCTTTTCGGATGGCTACATTGGGTGCTTATGTTGGCATCCCCGCGTTTATTTTTGTCATTGCAGCAGCGCCATTGCAGATAACCCTAGTCTTTATTTTGGGTACTTTTTTAATTGGTTTTGGCGGCGGTCTCTTTAGTCATGGCACGCTTACAGCAACGATGAACTTTGCGCCTGCCGAGCAACGGGGCTTAGCCCTAGGCGCATGGGGGGCAGTACAGGCTTCGGCTGCAGGAATCGCGATTGGCTTGGGAGGGGTAATTCGCGATTTGGTGCTGGCCCTAGGGAATGCTAAGTTGCTACCAGAAGTCTTAAATGGCCCGGCAATTGGCTATTCCTTGGTTTATGCTTTGGAAATTGTCTTATTAATCGCCACAATTTTGGCCATGATGCCGCTTTTACGAACTCAAAGTAGTAGCAAATAAACTATTTTCTTGTAAGATAGTTTAACTTTAACTAGAGGAGACTTAACATGAGTGTTGTGCAAATTTTGTTTATTGTCTGGCTGGTAGTTTCTGTCATCACAATCATGCGGATGGTGAAGCCTAATCAAAAATAATTTGAGCTCTGCATTCAATTAATTAAGCGATCGTTGAATGCCGCAATTCTTTGATGATTTAATCCCAATGAGACGATATCGTTCCTTTGCTGCAGTTTGCACAGCAATTGCATTGCTTTGCGGTAGCATAGCGCCCACTGTGGCTGCCATGCAAACAGGAAGTGCATCAGCCTCCAGTATGACAATGGAAATTTGTCAGGCGCAGGGGGATAAAGTACCAGCATTAACGATTGATCTTAGCTCTACCTCACAGTCTGCGCCAAGTAATCCCATTGGTATCAATCACGATTGCCTACTTTGTATCATGGCCCACGGCCCAGTTGCGATTAATGTCAGTATGGCAACGTCGGTTGTGCCAGTAGGCGTGCTTACACAAGCTTTTCCCGCGCTCTTTTATGTTTCACCCAAAACACTTTTTGTTTGGACTTCTCAGCCCGCTCGGGCACCGCCTACCCAGATCTAAAACTTGACCTCTTGGCCTAATGCCTTGAGGTACCTCTTGCTTTTATTGCGCTCGATAGCGCATTGATTGCAAGCACGCTCAATCAAGTTCTGGGAGTTTTCAATTTATTACCGTAATTTTCAGGTAGCGCAATACTGCAAAAAGCGTACCTTACAAACCGTAGTCATACACAGTGCATGTTTGCTTTGGGCTGGAACATATCTGAGTTCCACGCAGGCACAAATTGCGCCGCCACCCGATTACGATCAAAAATTAAGTGGTGTTACGGTTAATGCTACGCGTTCCGATACGCCGCTTGATCAAATACCCTTAAACACCACCATCTTGACCAAAGAAGTATTGGAGTTGGCGCCCGACCAAACCATCGATCAGATTTTAAAAAATCAGCCAGGCGTCTTTTTAAATGATCAACCCTATTACGAGAAAGATCCGACCGGCCAAAGTTTGAATGTGCGCGGTCTGGGCAATGCCCGCACTTTGGTATTGGCAGATGGCTCGCCATTAAATGATGCCTTCTACGGCACGATTATGTGGAATTTAGTGCCCCTATCGTCGATTGATACAGTTGAATTTATACGCGGCGGTATTTCAAGCTTATGGGGCAACTGGGGAATGGGTGGGGTAATTAATATGAATACCCGCACCCCTAAAAATAGTCAGCAAGAAGTATCGGCCAATTACGGCACTTTTAATACTGTCAACCTAGCAGCATCGAAAGATATTATGGCTACCGATAATCTGCAGTTACGCTTATCGGCCGACTACCTTAATACTGGCGGCTACACCAATATCGCGACGATTTCGCCAGCTGCAGCAAATAGTGTTAAGCCTGGCATGGGGGCAGCGGCTGCAGAAAATTCCAACGTCCGTTTACAAAGCTACTTCAAGGCTGGAACCGATACAAAAGGATTTGTGCGGGTAGGTTATGGCACGATGGCCGACTACTCTAATGCCATGAGTATCGCTACCAATTTAAAACAAACTACCGATATTGCTGCTGGCACGACGACCAAATTAAGTGAGGGCGATAAGGTGCTCGTCAATTTGTTTTATCAAAAAACTGCTTTTAATAAACAAAATGGTTCTAATGCCGCAGTAAGTTCCGTTTTTAATGCACAGAAGTTGGCGACCAACACTCCCTACATTAGCTCAAATTACTTCGACCCGTATTCCACTACTGGTGCTGGTGTGCAATACATTAAGGATATGAAAGGCTTAGTTGATCAAGTCTTAGTCGGTGTTGATGGACGGAATATTTCTGGTTCAAACTTAACCAATAATTTAACCACTACTGGTGCAGTAAGCTCGGTAAATTATGCCCAGGGGCAACAGAATTTTTATGGCGTGATGGGCCAAGCGAAATCGACTACTAGCATTATTCCATTACAAACCACCTTAGCTTTACGGATCGATAATTGGAGTAGTTCAACCCCGACCTATTACAACACTGGGCCAGGCGGTAAGAATGCGAGCTATCAAAATATCTCGAATCAAAATAAAACGATTTTGAGTCCGAATTTAGGTTTTTTATATGAGTTATCAAAAGAGTGGAATTTACGTAGCTCTATTTATCAAGCCTATCATGCGCCGGGCCTAAATAACACCTTAAGATCTTATGCCTCTTCAAGTGGCGGCAATAATTTTGCTAACCCAAATTTAACTGTTGAAATTATGAAAGGCTTTGAAGCTGGCACAGATTACCGCTGGAAAGAAGGTTTTTTACAGTTAACCGCCTTTACTAATCAAGTAACCAATGCCATCACAACCTACAACTTAAAAGCCAATAATGCGACAGACGTAGCTTTAGCGCAGCAATTGTGTGGCGCTGCAAAGGGCAGTAATCCACTGAAAGCAGCCGCAGGAAATTGTGTTTCGACCAGTATTAATTACTATACGAATAATCAAAATCTGCAAAGCCAGGGTTTAGAAATGCAGTTTCATCACAATGTCTCTCCCCAATGGGCAGTAGACGCTGGATATTCACTGACGAATACTGTTTTGACGGCAAGTTCTACGAGCGATCCAACGGGCAGTCAAGTGGCCGGAGTGCCCCAGAATATTGGTAATCTTGGGGTCACTTGGTTTCCCGTGCCTAAAGCGAGCATAACGACCACCATGCGCTATGTGGGAAACTCATGGATGGATACCGCCCATACTTTACCTGTGCCAGCTTATGCGATCTTTGGTTTACGGGCTAATTATGAGATAAATCAATCGATTACCTTATATGCAACTGCAGTCAATATGTTAAATCGACAGTACATAACCTTTGGCTCAGGTAGCAATAACAGTAGCTATGTCTTAGGCATGCCACAAGCATTTACGGTTGGCGGTAAGTTTACTTTTTAGTTGGTACGTGATGATGAAAGAGATTGATGTTTGTGAAAGAAGTTAGTTTAAAAAACATGTATCAAGCTTGGTGCAGACCCTTGACTTTGGCGCTCTCCTTAGTTGGCGCTGGGGCTTTTGCGCAAATACCCCAACATGATCATAGTCAAGTGATGGACAAAGCGACACATCAGACGATGCACCCGCAAATGGAAGTCTGCAAGGGGACTAATCTTGAGTGTGCCAATGCAGCTACACCATTTTTAACGAGTGATGGACAACTCTTTTTAATTTGGAGTGCAGGCGGCGCTGTTTCTGTGTCTCGCTCTACTGATTTGGGGAAGACATTTAGTACGCCAGTAGAAATAGCTAACCATCAAAAGAAGCTTGACGTAGGCAGTGATGCAAGACCACAAATAACGCTTGACCCAAAAGGGAATATCTTTATTGCCTATGCTTTTTTTAAAGATGGCAATTGGAATGCGCAAATTAATACCGCACGTTCGACTGATAGCGGCAAAACATTTACAGCAGCTAAACCGTTGATTCAAGGCGGCACTAGTGAGCGATTCCCAGTATTGGATACGGACGCCAAGGGCACGCTTCATCTGGCGTGGATTGATAAGCGCGTGGTTCAGGCTGCCAATAAGCAGGGCAATAAAAAATTGGGGGGGTCGATTGCTTATGCTAGCTCAAGCGATGGCGGCGTGAGCTTTCAACCTGAAACTATTGTGAATCAAGAAAGCTGTGAATGTTGTCGCATAGGCATGAGCATAAATCCTCAACAATTTCCTGTATTAGCCTATCGGGGAATATTTCCAGGTGGGGTGCGTGATCAGGCGACCCAAGTTTTCTCTTTCAGGCAGAACACCTCACAGGGCTTGCCGACGAAAGCAAATGATGGCATAGGCCCAATTCAGCGCGTGGCGATCGATCATTGGAAAACGGATGTTTGCCCACATCATGGGCCAGCAATTGCCATTGCTGACACGGGAACAATGCATGTTGCTTGGTTCACCCAGGGGAGTGTGCGACAAGGTGTTTTTTATGCGAATTCGAATAATGAAGGCAAAACCTATTCACCCCCACGTCAGTTAGGTAACGCCAATAGGAATGTAGCCCGTCCTTATTTATTAACCTTCGGCAAAGAGGTGTGGCTCGTGTGGAAAGAATTTAATGGCGAAAAGGCGATTATTTTTTTACAGCACTCTAATGACGATGGCAAGACTTGGTCGACTGCTAATCCGATTGCTGAAGCGGTGGGCTATACCGATCATCCTTTGCTCATTCATCAAGGCAAGCAGGTATTTTTATCCTGGCTGACGCGTGCTAAGGGTTATCAACTATTATCGATTGGACAGGCAGAATGAAACGCTACTTAACAATACTAGTAAGCACCTTTTTTATGCTGCAAGTTGTGCAAGCTAATGAGCCAGTAAAAGCTTATCAAAACGGTACCTGGGCACAACTCAGTAAAGCGAATTTAGGTGAGCCGTTAGCAGTGCACTTTTGGGGGGTTACCTGTGCACCTTGTATAGCAGAAATGCCGCAATGGGGTAAATTTCTCAGTCAAAATAAACAAGCCAAA
>CANKKB010000113.1 GCA_947482555.1 Burkholderiaceae bacterium
TATCACAGGGCAATAGTGGTTTGTCGATCACCCAATTGGCCATTGTCTCGCCCGCAATACCGCCAAATACAGTGGAATTAGCAACCCCATTGCCACCTAAGCGATTGGCGCCATGCACACCGCCAGTATCTTCGCCGGCGGCAAATAAACCAGGTAATGCTGTACTGCAGTCAATATTGAAGATCAGGCCGCCCATCATGTAATGTGCAGTTGGTACAACCTCAACCAAGCTACTGGCCAAGTCAAAGCCGCTATCAGCACAACGCTCAACCATACCTTTAAAGAGCTTACGCACATTTTCAGGCCCTAAGTGACTCATTTGAATATAAACCCCGCCATGCGGAGTCGCACGGCCTTGGCAAATTTCGGTATTAATAGCGCGCGACACAATATCGCGTGTGGCCCGTTCATTGCGAGAATCGTAATTACCCATAAAGCGCTCTTGTTTGCCATTTAATAAATAGCCACCAGCGCCTCGTAAACCTTCTTCCAAAACCGTACCTGTCATCCGTGTGCCGGGGCCGGCTAGTAATCCCGTAGGATGAAACTGCACCATTTCCATATCCCGCAATTCTAGGCCGGCACGCAAGGCCATTGCTAGACCATCGCAACTCTTATCGCCTGAAGGCGTATGGTATTTATACATAGTTGGACCGCCGCCAGTAGCCAGCAAAACTGCCTTCGCACGCACCAAGACAAACTCACCAGTACGCATATCGAGCATCAACACGCCAGCTAATGACTTGCCATCAGCGCTACGAATCAACTCGAGTGCGCGGTATTCTTCTAACCGCTGAATACCGCGTTGCCAGACTTGCTCGGCTAACCGATTAATAATTTCAATGCCGGTTAAGTCCCCTTTATGTACCGTACGATCAAAAGTTTGACCAGCAAACGCTTTTTGATGAACTGTACCATCTGGGTTGCGATCAAAAAAACAACCGAGTTCATTTTCTAATTCATGAATGCGCTCAACCGCAGTGCTAACTAAAGTCCAAGCCAAGTCTTGATCTGAAAGCCATTTACCGCCCTCGATCGTATCCATAAAATGCCGCTCTACCGAATCACCTTCAGCCAGCGCAACGTTATAGCCGCCTTGTACCATGCGCGTACAACCCGATTTTCCCAATAAGCCCTTCACCGCAATCGTAATTTGCAAATGCGGATTTGCCTGATGGGCATGCAGGGCGGCAAATAGACCTGCGCCGCCTGAACCTAAGATGAGAATATCGGTTTCAATTATCTTTAATGGCTCAGTAGTATTCATCATTAACCAATTCCTAAGCTTTTCAACACGGCTACCTTATTAATCTCGACTTCGCTACGTACATCTTGATAGATGCTGCCACCATGGCTATCCATCGCCACTAATAGAGGGCCAAAATCGCGAATCTTAAAGCGCCATAAGGACTCAGGATTTAAATCATCGAGATCAACATCTTCAATTTGCTCAATCCAGGTCGTTTCAAGCGCTGCAGTACCACCAATAATGGCAAGATAAACCCCACCTAACTCAATGAATGCTTTGGCCGAACCCTCTCGCAAACCACCTTTACCAATAATAATACGCACACCATTTTCTGCCATCAATGGTTGGGTGAAACGCTCCATCCGATCCGAGGTTGTCGTACCGATACAAACAGGCTCATAGCCTGCAGGGAATTCTGCGCTAACTGCCACCTTGCGTACATTGGGTGCCGTATGAATAACTGCGTGACCACTTAAATCAAATTTGGTTTTACGGCCCCGATCAAATAAATGAATTTGCGTAGCATCGCGAATACCGAAGAGCGTATTTTGTAGTGTTACCGTATCATTAATTCGTAACCGGCGAATCGCAGCCTCACTAACGGGAGTGGCAAGTTCGTAATGTGCCATTAGCGGCTAACCTGGAATTGATTAATAGCCATAGACAAGACCTGCTGGCGTAAAAGTAGCTCGGGCACGGCGTGCTGAATGGCATTGCATATTCACTGCTACCGGGTTCATCGTAATGTGAGTGGCCGCCAACTCGACATGGACTGCAAATGCCGTCGCATCTCCCCCAAGTCCTTGTGGACCAACCCCCAAATGATTAACCGCAGCGCTTAATTCAGTTTCTAATAAGGCACCTTCGGTATCGCTGCAGGAGCTTCCCAATGGCCGCGTAGCAGCTTTTTTTGCCAACGCCACGCATTGATCTGAAGTGCCCCCTATGCCTACACCTACAATCGTCGGTGGGCAAGTTTTACCACCTGCAGCTACCACACACTCGATCACAAACGCTTTCACGCCTTTCATGCCTTCAGCGGGAATTGCCATTTTTAAAAAAGAATTATTTTCTGAGCCACTGCCCTTTGGAATCATTTCAATTTCAAGCTTTTCGGTATCCGCCATAAAATCAAGATGAATTGCTGGCATTTCAATGCCGCAAGAAGTATGGTTATTTTTACGGGTGATTGGATGTACCACCGATGACCGCAAAGGATATTCTCGGGTAGCTCGCTCACAGCCGCGTCGAATTGCGTCTTTTAACGCCATACCATCGACTTGGACATCGCTGCCAATCTTCACGTTGTAGATTGGTAAACCCGTATCCTGACAAAGTAAATTATCGTCACGCTCAGCAATTTGAATATTGGTTACCATCGTTTGTAAAACAACTTGTGCGCGGGCATCGGTCTCAATGGCTTTTAGTTGCGCTATTCCCTGCTTAATATCATCTGGCAGCATCTTGAGTGCGCGAATATAAAGCTGCTTACAGGCTTCTTCGACTTCCTTAAGATCAACTTGCATACAGGACTATTCGCTTCCAAGATATAAAAATAATAAACCGCAAGCGATTGCCAAAATAATGCCCAACTGAATTGAGCCTTTACGTAAGCCTCGCCAAGGGCCGAATTCAATCATTAATAAACGAATGCCACCAGTTAAATGTAACGTTAAAAACATGACTAAAATCCATTCGCCAATTTTAAAGATGGGCATCTCTGTAAGGTGTAAATATTGTTCAAGACCTGCCTGGCCACGCAAGGACTGAGATAAAACAAAAAAATGGAGGGGTATAAACAAAGCTAAGGCTAAGCCTGATAGGCGATGTAATAGATACGCCCAATAAGAAAGATGGGTTTTAGAACGATACTGAGCGACTGGTCTGCTTTGCATTATTTAGGGCCTCCCACTACCAACCCCCAGACAGCAGCACTACCTAAAATAAGAATTAATCCAGCCAATAACCAGGCACAGAAAATACTCAATTTCGACTGCGGAAAATGCTCTTGCAAAATATTAGCCAGGCCAATGGGTGCATGAATAAAACACGCTAAAACAAAAATTTCATAAAAGATCGCGAACAACCAGTTGCCTTGAGTACGCCCTAAAATTTCACTGGCTGTAAGACCGCCTCGAATAGCATAAAAAATAATGGCTAAGTGAATTGCAACGCAGATACCTAGTACCATCGCGCTAATCCGTTGTAAATACCAGAGCTTAGCTTGCCTTACCCCGCTTGCTAGCGATAACTCCTTACTTAAGTTTAGAGCTTGCCCCACTGACTTCCCTTCATTGCGGCGCGACCGACTAATTTCTTTAAGCCAGCGATGCCGGCAGTAGGCTCTAATACCTTAGGACAACGTTCTGAGCATTCTCCTTGGGTATGGCAAACATGACAACCAGCGTCGCCAGCTACAGCCCTTAAGCGTTCAAGCTGAGAAGTATCGCGGACGTCATTCACTAATGTCCAGGCCCGATTTAATGCGGCGGGCCCTAAATATGCAGGACGCAACGCAACTACATCGCAAGAGGCGTAACAAACTCCGCAGCCAATACATTCAATGCCCGCATTGGCTAACTGGCGCTCAGGAGAATCAGGTACCACAGTGGCAAAATCATCAAAGCGCGTTTTATCACCCTTAAAAAATCCGCGGGCATCAGTCCATTTAGTAAAAAACTCACGCATATCTGTAGCAAGGTCTTTAATCACGGGCAAGTTATTGAGGGGAGCAATTTCCAGGCTATCACCTTCCACGATATTCGATACATGGGTACGACAAGTCCAGCGCGCTTTGCCGTTAACCGTCATGGCACATGAACCGCACATGCCTACTCGACAAGCAAAGCGATAGCTCAATGTTGGGTCGAGCTTACGTTGAATATAGGTAACCACATCCAACACGGTTTGATTGGGGTTACGCGGTACCGAATACTCGACGAATTCGCCAGTTTCACCACCACGCCAAACTTTAACTTTCAGGGCTTGATCAGACATAAGCTGATTATCGCAAATTAATCACAAAAATGGTTTAAGCAATACCTTTGCGGAGGCCGTTTTGCCCGCATGAAGATCGGCAAAGGCTTTAGGACCGTCTTGCAAGCCTCGTTTTTCGACCCAAGTGAGGTCGCCAAACACGCCATCATGGAGAAATTGCACGGTAGCCTGTAAATCAACAGTGGAATAGGTATAGGTTCCCAATAACGTAATTTCTGCCAGCGTGAGCTTACGCATATCAATTTCACTAGCCCAATCTTGTAGGCCGACATGCATCACGACCCCACCTGGCTTCACACTGGCTAGCGCTAACTTGCGGGTTGCTGCACTACCAACACAGTCCATCACAAAATGATAATTATTTTCTTGGGCCGGCTCTTCAAGTGGATTAAATGTATTGCAGCCAACATGTTTGGTAATCGAGGCTCTACGCAAGGTATTGACTTCCGCTAAATCTACATGCATCACGCCATCATGTTTTAGAAGCAGTGCTGCTAACATCCCAATAGCACCGCCACCAATGATCAGTACGCGCCCTTCTTGAATAGGGCGTTGTAAAGCCTTCAACGATAAATTGATCGCATGCACTGCCGTTGCAGCAGGCTCAGTTAACGCTGCCGCATCAATATCCATTCCTAAGGGCAACGAAATTAACGAGCTCGCTGGAATACTCATGAACTCGGCAAAGGCACCAGGCCGAGTCATGCCGACCATAGTACGGTTAGCGCAGAGATTATTTCTACCCTGCAAGCAATATTCGCAATAGCCACAGGTAATTAGTGGATTTCCTGTTACGCGTTTCCCCACAGGAAAAGCAGGCGCAAGACTCTCGACTACCGTACCTGCAAATTCATGGCCCATCACTAATCCAGGATTACGCCGCGGGTCATGGCCATGGAAGGCATGCATATCACTGCCACAAATACCAACAGATTCAATTTTTAACACTACTTCATCTGGAATTAATTCGGGATAAACGCGCTCTAGAAATTGAATTTCATTTGGTTGGGTATAAACCAAGGCTTTCATGTGAATTCCTAACTTGAGGTGTAGCCACCATCCAGCATGATGGTTTGACCAGTTAAATAGGCAGAAGCATCACTAGCAAGAAAAATTGCTAGGCCATATAAATCTTCTAATTTGCCATTTCTACCGACTGCAGTACGGCTAGCATGTAACTGGACTAATTCAGGATTAGCAAAAACGGGTGCTGTTAAAGCTGTGGGAAAAAATCCTGGGCCAATGGCATTACAAGTAATACCGTGCTTCGACCATTCTTGCGCAATGGCGCGCGTTAATTGCAAAATACCACCCTTAGCAGCTCCATAGGGAGCGCTATTTGGAAATGCCCGATAACTTTGTAGGGAAGCAATATTAATAATCCGGCCCCATTGTTGTTCTTTCATACGCGGGGCAAATGCTTGAGTCAGAAAAAATGGTGCCGATAGCTGGAGATTAATTTGTCTTTCCCAAGTGGAAGCTGACACTTGATCAAACGATTCCCGCAAATTAATACCTGCAGCATTCACCACAATATCGACCGTTGGATGTTTGGCCAATACTGTACGGCCCAATTGCTCAGCAGCAGCAATGGTTTCTAAATCTGCCACGTAATAGGATGCCTTGATACCGGCTTGGGTTAATTTAGCTACCGCCTCAACTAATAATGACTCGCGACGTGCTACCAAAATAACTTCCGCGTCAGCCAAACCAAATGCATGCGCCATTGCCTCGCCAATACCACTACTGCCACCAGTAATCAGCGCCGTACGATTTTTTAAAGAAAAAAGGTTGAGTAGATTCATAATTCGACAGGCACCCCTAAATCATGTTTTTCGCCTGGAAAATACTTTGCCAAGCGGTCATCGGCTGTTCTGGCATGGGCTTCCATGCCTTCTAAGCGACTAATACGTGCGGTTACTAAAGCCATCTCTTTGCTTGCGGCACGTGTCATTTTTTGCCAAGTCAAGGTTTTCATAAACTTATGTACCGACAAGCCGCCTGA
>CANKKB010000114.1 GCA_947482555.1 Burkholderiaceae bacterium
AGAAGAATGATACCCTAGCGCCCCATGAAACTCGATGAAGTTCAGCGCATTGCGCACCTTTCTAGGCTCGAATTGAGCGAACCCGAGGCTGAGGCACTTTTGCCCCAGTTACAGGCTATTTTTGCTTTGGTTGCCGAAATGCAAGCGGTAGATACCAGCGCTTGCGAACCCCTGGCTCACCCCATTCTTTTTTTACGTGACTTGGCTCAGCCACTCCGCCTCGATCAGGTTAGTGAAACTGATCAACGGACGGCGAATATGCGTTCAGCCCCAGCTCAAGAAGACGGCTATTTTCTCGTGCCTCGCGTGCTTGAATGAGTTGGCAGACTGCTACTGTAGCCCTCTTATCGAAGGCCTTAGCCGCCAAGCAGGTATCTAGCCGCGAGTTAACGAGCTATTTTTTAGAGCGTATCGCTCAGGGTAAACGTTGGAATGCATTTTTAGATGTCAACCCGGCCTTGAGCTTGGCCCAAGCAGATATGGCCGACAGCATACTAGCCAGCGGTTTAGGTGGCCCTTTAACTGGCATACCAGTGGCGCATAAGGATGTTTTTGTTACTCGGGGCTGGCACTCAACTGCAGGCTCAAAGATGCTTAAGAATTATCAAAGCCCATTTGATGCTGCAGTGGTAGCCCGTTTAGGGATGCCGGATGAACAAAATCCTACTGCCGCAGGCATGGTCTGTTTGGGTAAAACCAATATGGATGAGTTTGCAATGGGCTCATCGAATGAAAACTCCGCTTATGGCGCCGTGCTCAATCCATGGAATCCAGCATGCGTAGCCGGGGGCTCATCAGGTGGTTCGGCAGCAGCTGTTGCCGCGGGACTAACCCCGATAGCTACAGGCACGGATACAGGTGGTTCGATTCGGCAGCCAGCGGCGCTATGTGGGCTGACGGGTATCAAGCCAAGCTATGGGCGGGTGTCACGCTACGGCATGATTGCGTACGCATCGTCTTTAGACCAAGCGGGCCCCATCGGCAAGAGTGCAGAAGATTGCGCGTGGCTCTTAAGTGCCATGTCATTTCATGATGGACGTGATTCAACTTCATTAGCCGATTCGGGCGAAGACTATAGCCGTTATTTGCATCAAGGCTGGAGTGAGCCGCAAATTAAGAATGCAACGAAGCCTTTAAGTGGTTTGCGCATCGGCTTGCCGGCCGAATTTTTTGCCGCAGGCTTAGCGCCCGAAGTAGCTCAGGCAGTTGAAGCCGGCGCGCAGCAGCTAGCCGCCTTGGGCGCTACTTTATGCACGGTCACTTTGCCCAAAACAAAATTATCTATTCCCGTTTATTACGTGCTTGCACCGGCTGAAGCCTCGAGTAATTTAAGTCGTTTTGACGGCGTTCGTTTTGGCCATCGCACAGCGCAATATGCTGATCTAGAAGAGATGTATAAAAAATCCCGTAGCGAAGGTTTTGGCGCAGAAGTCAAACGGCGCATTTTAATTGGCAGCTATGTTTTATCCCATGGATACTATGACGCATATTATTTGCAGGCACAAAAAATACGCCGCATTATTGCTGCCGATTTTCAGACTGCATTTCAGCAGTGTGATGTGATTTTAGGGCCAGTCGCACCAGATGTTGCATGGCCTTTAGGAGCAAAAACCCAAGATCCCTTGCAAATGTATTTGGCCGATATTTATACCTTATCAACCAACTTAGCTGGCTTGCCAGCAATGAGTGTGCCTTGTGGCTTTAATCAAAATAACCTACCCATTGGTATGCAACTGATCGGTAATTATTTTTCCGAAGCCCGACTCTTGCAAATTGCCCATCAATATCAGCAGGCTAGCGATTGGCATCTGCGGCAGCCGAGCGAGGTGACGTAATGGAATGGGAAGTGGTCATCGGGCTAGAAACACATACGCAATTAAAAACCCAATCAAAAATTTTTAGCGGCGCAAGTACGCATTTTGGCGCACCTGCAAATACCCAAGCCTGCGCAGTTGATTTAGCCTTGCCTGGGGTGCTACCCGTGTTAAATCGTCAAGCGGTCGAGCATGCAATTCGTTTTGGTCTAGCTATTGGCGCAACCATCGCACCTGTTAGCATTTTTGCCCGCAAAAATTATTTTTATCCCGATTTACCTAAGGGCTATCAAATTAGCCAGTATGAAATTCCGGTCGTACTGGGTGGACAAGTAGAAATTATTTTTAATGGTGAGAGCAAGTTGATTCAATTAACCCGCGCTCATTTAGAAGAAGACGCAGGAAAATCGGTGCATGAAGATTTTATTGGGCCCCATGGTGAGCCCTCCAGTGGTATCGATTTAAATCGTGCAGGTACGCCATTACTAGAGATCGTGACTGAACCCGTGATGCGCAGTGCAGAAGAGGCGGTGGCCTATGCTAAAGCCCTGCATAGCCTGGTTGTGTGGCTAGATGTCTGTGATGGCAATATGCAAGAGGGCTCATTTCGATGTGATGCCAATGTATCAGTGAGGCCAATGGGGTCAGACAAATTAGGCACGCGTTGTGAGATTAAAAATTTGAATTCGTTTCGTTTTATGGAAGAGGCAATGAATTATGAAATTCGTCGCCAAATTGAATTGATCGAAGATGGCGGCGAGGTTAGACAAGAAACACGTTTGTATGATCCGGATAAAAAAGAAACACGCAGCATGCGCAGTAAAGAAGACGCTAATGACTACCGTTATTTTCCTGATCCTGATTTATTACCTTTACAGATTGATCAGGCCTGGATTGCCCAAGTGCGCGCTGGTATGCCCATCTTGCCAGATGCCGTACGCAGCCAGTGGCAAAAAGAATTTGGTCTGTCTGCTTACGATTCGCAATTGTTATCACAAGATCGGGCGACGGCACAATTATTTAATGCCCTTGTTGGTTTGGTGGGCCAGCCCATGGCAAAGGTTGCGGCCAATTTAGTTACCGGAGAGCTTGCTTCGGCACTCAATCGCGCCAACATAGCAGCGAGCGATTCACCGCTTAGTGCTGACGATTTAGCTCCATTACTAGAGCGTGTGGCTGACGGTACCATTTCAAACAAAATTGCCAAAGATATTTTTACCATTTTGTGGGATGAGGCTAGCGCTGGCCAAAAGAGCAGTACGATTGATGCCATCATTGATCAGCGTGGCTGGCGACAAATTAGCGACAGTGGTGAGTTAGCGCGCTTAATTGATCAAGTGATGACAGACAATGCTAAATTAGTTGCAGAATTTCAGGCCGGTAAAGAAAAAGCCTTTAATGCTTTGGTAGGGCAAATTATGAAGGCCTCTCAAGGCAAGGCCAACCCTCAACAAGTGAACGATTTATTACGCAAAAAATTAAGTTAGGAAGATGGAATGAGCTCTAATCACAGTGCAATTGATTCCAAGCAGGCAGAGCAAGAGGCTCTAGTTGCCGATTGGTTACGAGCCACCCCTGAATTTTTCGAGCGCTATGCCGATTTGTTAAATGAAATTCGCTTAAAGCATCCCCATGGCGGTAGCGCTATTTCATTACAAGAGCGGCAGATGTCGATCTTGCGCACCCAAAATCAAGAACTGAATCGCCGGCTTGGCGAAATGCTGCATTTTGGTAGCCGCAATGATAAAACCCAAAAAGGCTTAGTAGCATGGTTGTTATTGCTCATGCGGGCAAATACTCGTTTTGAGGTTGAGGCTGCGGTGACAAGTGGTTTAGCCGAAGTATTTGAAGTTGATGCAGCGTTGGTGTTGCCGCCCCAGCCATTTTTTTCGCCTTGGTTAGAAAATCCTTTGTGTGGCTCTGCTAAGGAATTGCCGGCGGCAAGCATTGATTTGCTCGCAACGCAAATCGCAATCGATGATCAATGGCAAAGTTTAGTAGCGATTGGTTTACCGTTAAGCAGTACGGCAGCGCCCGCAGTGCTATTACTAGCGAGTACAGATGCTAACCGCTTTACGGCAGATATGGGCGCTTTTTATTTGCGCCAAATTGCTGAGTTAACTGCCGCAGCACTCGATCGTGTGCGCGCTTATGAGCCAGCCTCCGCCTGATCTAACGCCACTTGCGCAAGCCTACTTGCACGAGTTGCATGTGTTACGGCAACTGTCGCCCCATACCCTTACTGCTTATCAGCACGACTTAAGACAACTACAACTGCTTGCCCATGAAGATAGCGTCAATTTACTGAGCGCTACTAATGCTCAGGTGCGGCGTTGGGCTGCACGCTTACATGCAAAAAACCAATCACCACGGAGTATAGCGCGAGCTTTATCTGCATGGCGCGGCTGGTTTGATTGGCTGGGTCAGCAAAGCGCAGAAAAAAAACGCCTTAACAAAATTCACTTATTGACTAACCCAGTTGCTGATGTGAAGGCACCAAAACGTAATAAGCCTCTCCCCAAGGCCTTATCGGTAGAGCAGGCAATTGCCCTAGTGCAGCAAGCCCAGAGCGAGGCGGCAGAAAAACAAGACTTAGATTCGATTCGCGATGCTGCTTTAATTGAGTTGTTGTATTCCTCTGGTTTGCGTTTATCAGAACTACTTGGCATCGATGTGCTAATTAGTCGCGATCGTAAGACAGCCTCAGCAGGCTGGCTTGATTGGGATGCGGCAGAAGTAACGGTTCTGGGAAAAGGCGGCAAGCGCCGGTGCATCCCCGTAGGTTTGCCGGCGATGAATGCATTACGGGCATGGCGGAACTTTCAACAGGCCGCAGACCTTCAGCCAGCCAGCCCAGCTTTATTTATTTCCGCCAAAGGCCAACGTTTAGCCCCACGCACGGTGCAGGCAAGGCTTCGCACCTTAGCCATCCGTGCAGGCTTGCCAACCCATGTGCACCCCCATATGCTGCGCCATAGCTTTGCTAGCCATGTTTTGCAATCCTCGCATGACTTACGGGCAGTCCAAGAAATGCTGGGCCATGCCAGCATCGCCAGCACCCAAATTTATACCGCCCTTGATTTTCAGCATTTGGCGCAGGCCTACGATTTGGCTCATCCACGCGCTAAACCCAGCAAGGCGTAAGATAGCTAGCTTGTTATCTTCCCTCAGCACTGAAATGGAACTGATATGGCATTAATTCCCGTCACAATTCTTACTGGATTTTTAGGAAGCGGTAAAACGACTTTACTTAAACATATCTTGACCGAACAGCACGGCAAAAAAATTGCTGTCATTGAAAACGAGTTTGGCGAAGAAAATATTGATAACGATATTTTGGTACAAAACAGTGAAGAGACTATTGTACAAATGAGCAATGGTTGCGTCTGTTGTACTATTCGCGGCGATTTAGTTGAGGCTTTAAATCAACTATGGGAACAACGTCAGCAGAAAAAAATTCAGTTTGAACGCGTGGTAATTGAAACGACAGGCGTCGCCAATCCCGGGCCAGTAGCACAAACTTTTTTTATGGATGATGATGTTGCTGAGCATTATGTGCTCGATGCGGTCGTGACTCTAGTCGATGCTAAACATGGTCAACAGCAATTAACGGAGCATGAAGAAGCCCAGCGGCAAGTAGGCTTTGCTGACCAAATTTTTATTACTAAAACAGATTTAGTAAGCCCGACTGAAATAGCAAATTTACGTAGCAGGCTCATGCATATGAACCCACGTGCGCCTATTAAGGCAATTACTCAGGGGCTCGTGCCGCTCAATGAGGTATTAGATTTAAAGGGTTTTAATCTCAACGCCAAACTTGATATTGACCCCCATTTTTTAGGAGCAGAAGAGCACGATCATGCTGAATGTGGCCACGATCATAGTCATGATCACGCAGATCATGATCATTCTGACCATGGGCATCAGCATCATGACCATACTGGTCATACCGATCGAATTCAATCATTTGTATTTCGTAGTGAGCGCCCGTTTGACTCTAAAAAGTTAGAAGATTTTTTAGGCGGAATTCTTGAGGTTTTTGGTGAAAAAATGTTACGTTATAAGGGGGTGCTTTACGTGAAGGGAAGTGCTCGCAAAGTAGTCTTTCAGGGCGTACATCAAATGATGGGTAGCGATTTAGCCGGGCCTTGGGGAACTGAACCCAAGCAAACCCGAATGGTCTTTATCGGCATCGATTTACCCAAAGACACATTAATGGCAGGATTGGAAGGGTGTTTGGTTTAAATGGCATGGTGCGCCTTGAGGTACAATCCCGCGCCACAGCCAGATTTAAAGTAAACACTGAAAACTTGGGCAGAATGGGGCAATAATGCTTCAGAAATATTGGGAAGAAAAAGATGATCGTAAAAACAGCAAGTAGCGCTAAGTTAGCCGAGAAAGCAAGCGCAAC
>CANKKB010000115.1 GCA_947482555.1 Burkholderiaceae bacterium
GGCTTGGTTATAAACCTCAATTGCCTTACTTAATTGCAAACAAAGTGCTTTATACGGGTTATTGTCATAATCGAATTCTTGCCAGATGGACGATTCAATTAAGCGTTTTACCAAAGCAGAAAAAGATAACCGCATCAATTCAGGGTTTGTAAAAAGTAAATCGAGGTCAGCAGCTATTTGCGCTGGACTTAGATTAGGCTTTGCCACTAACTGTGCTTGAAATTGCTCGAGCCAAACTAAATCTTCTTTCATTTGGTCGTTTCCGTAGCTGGAGTCATTTTTTTATGAAGCCGTATTCTTTTTTTGTGCATTTTTTTGAACCCGTTGCCACTCAGCTAGCACATGATCACGCACTGCTTCGCCTGCTTTTCGCGCACAGATAATATCTTGCTCATTAACCCGCTGATCTTGTAAACGTTGCAAACGCAAGATATCGCCACCCTGCTCAAAATTGGGTAGCCAAGCAGCCCAGAAAAAACCCAGTTGTTCTAAGGCTTCAATTTCTTGGGCAGCCAATGGATTATGCAATGGAATATCTAAATAAATTACTGGTGGCGCAAGGGGTTGGAGTTTTTCCACTTCCTTGGCAAGCTGCTGCACTAGATCATCACCCAAGACCGCGATACGTAAGTGTGCTGGAGCGCCTGGATGGGCAATCGCCGTGGTTAACTGCGAAGGCTTTTTTGTTTTTACTACACTTGCAGTACTAATTACGGTCCGCTGCAGATTCAGCGGCGCCATTAAAGACGTAAAAAAAGCGTGGTGATAGGACGGCAAATACACTTGCAGGTTTTGCACGCTGGCTTGGTTTGACAATGTGTTGAGCGGAGGCTTTGACTGAATAGAAATATAAAAAGGTAAGAGCGAGTGCCGCACGCCACTGACATTACTTAATCCCGCCATCTGTACGTCACCTGGCTGGCCGTTAATCAGCAGGCCCGTTTCCCCACCACCGGTAGAAATAACCTCATCTTGGCTAAAAGGATGATTACTAACGCAGGCAGCCCAGTAACCCGCAATGCCCAGCTCCTGCGCATAGCTCTGCCGTACCTTAGCTATGCGATCTGAAATATGATGACCCCGATAGCGTGGGTCAACAACAAGCTTAGCGGCTTCTGGTATGGGGTCGTTTGCATCTTCAAAGCACAATGCACAGTGCCCCACGACTTCACCCTGCGGTGTTAGCGCAACAATCGAAAACATCGAGCCGTCGCGCAAAGCGGCGGCGATTAATTGCGGCTGATACATCATGGGGTTTGGGTAACTAGGCCCATAACAACGGTAAATACATTGGGCTAGGCCTAAGGCATCGCTAGTCTCCATTTTGCGTACTTCAAGTTGAGCTGCCTCTGCCTCTGAAACTTGAGTAGAATCATGCGCTAACACTGGTGTATTGCCGAATAGCTCTGTCAATAATGGGGAATGATCTGGCATACGTTTAAAGCTCAACGATATTAATAAATGATAGGAAATACTATTATCAGCCAACTTGATAACAGACGTAAGAAGTCCTCCTTATGCCAAACTCTACGAGATACCCAGCTATGACGCCAAATCATCTGAGTCTGATTGATGCCTGCCAAAAAATACAAGCAGGAGAGCTTGATCCCAAAAAATATCTTCGTGCCTGCTTTGATTATGCCGCTACGCTTGAGCCAGAATTACATGCTTTTGTAAATCGAGCCTCACTGGAAACGCTCTTACAGAATGTAGGTGAAATGAATGGTGGACCGCTATGGGGCATTCCCGTGGCGGTGAAAGACATTATTAATACCGTCGACTTGCCCACTACTAATGGTTCATCAATCTATGTAAACCACCAGCCCACCAGCGACGCTGAAATTATTGGTCTGATTAAGCGGTTGGGCGGCATAATTTTTGGCAAAACAGTCACCACCGAATTTGCTTGGCGCAATCCCGGACCAACCGTAAACCCCTGGAATCCTTTACATACGCCCGGCGGTTCATCGAGTGGGTCAGCCGCCGTTGTTGCCAAAGGTATTGTGCCGTTAAGCCTTGGTAGCCAAACCTTAGGCTCGATCATTCGCCCTGCCGCCTACTGTGGTGTGGTTGGTTTTAAAGCGAGTTATGGCTTGATCCCCAATAGCGGGGTCTTTCCTTTCTCGCACTCTTTAGATCATCTGGGTTTATTTACCCGTTCGGTTGCCGATATGGCCTTTGCATTTAATTTAATCATGGCGCGTCCGCATCAGTCGGCCGCTAAGAATGCCCCCCGCATTGGCATTCTGAAAACACCTTACGATGCAAAAATGAGTGACGAGCAAGCGCGCACCTTAGAGCTAACGGTAATAAAGTTAGTTAAAGCAGGCATAGCTGTTCAAGAGGTGGTGCTGCCTAGTAGCTATGCTGCAGCGCTTGATGCAATCTTTTGTGTAATTGAATCTGAAGCTGCGGTCGTTCACCAATATCATATTGAACATCATGGCGATAAGATCAGCGAGCATATTCAAGCGCTTGCCGAAAAAGGCGCTTCCTATACAGCCCCTCAATATATTGCAGCACTGCAGTTACAAAAGCTGTTACAGCAAGACATAAAGCAGTATTTTAAAACGGTAGATGTTTTACTCACGGCACCCGCTACCGGTGAAGCGCCCTTTGGACTTCAAGCTACTGGCGATCCCATTTTTTGCTCACTCTGGAGTTTTCTAGGCTTGCCTGCAATTACTATGCCCGTAGCCCGCTCTAGAAACGATTTGCCCTTGGGCCTTCAATTAGTAGGCCAATTTCAACATGATGATGATGTATTGCAGATCGCTAAATTAGTTGAGGACGCACTCAGTAAGCCGCGCAGCCAATAACTGAATTGCTTAATAGTAAGTCAAGGGCTGCGCCTTCCCCCAGAAGATCCAATATGAATAAATTGTATAAAGGATGATAGTGGGCAGCACAATCACCGCGCCCCAGAAAATAAACCACAAGGATTCGGTAGCAGCTGCCGCTTGCCAAATAGTCATTTGATCGATAATCAAATAGGGAAATAAGCTATAAGCAATGCCGAGAAAGGCGAGTAAAAATATCACAATCGTGAGTACAAATGGGTGCCATTGCAAATGCACCTTACCAGTATCTAAATGATTTAAAGAACGATTTATCAAAAAGAAGCACACCAAGGTTAAGAGCGGCAAAGGTGATAACCAAATAATATTTGGAAACACAAACCACTTTTGCATAATGCTGGCGCTGAAATAAGGCGTGGCTAAGGAGATCAGCCCAACGCCAGCAGCCGTCAGCCACAGGCTTTTACGCGCCCAGCCTACGGCCTTAGCCTGCAGTTCATCGGTGGTTTTCATAATTAACCAAGTCGACCCTAAAAGCATATAGCCCATCGGCAAACAAATTGCTACTAAGGTGGCAAATAACCAGCCCAAGAGACCTGATTCAAAGCCCACAATGTAGCGACCAATCATCAGGCCTTGGGCCATCGCCGCGATGAGGCTACCGAAGTGAAATAAATTATTCCAGATGGGTTTATGGTGGGCTTGTGCCTTTACGCGGAAGTCAAATGAGACGCCACGTAAAATTAAACCAGCCAACATGGCGGCTACTGGAAGATATAGATTAGTCAAAATAATTCCATGGGCAATGGGAAAAGCCACTAATAAAATCCCCACACCAAGTACTAACCAGGTTTCATTTGCATCCCAGAAAGGGCCGATTGATGAAATCATGGCATCTTTTTGATCATCATTTGCACTATTTAATAAGATGCCAACACCTAAGTCGTAGCCGTCTAGCACCACATAAGCAACCATGGCGACACCCATTGCACCAAGGAAGAAAATGGGCAGCCAACCAACTGCTTGAGCAAGATCGGGCCACACTAATGAGCCCATTTCACGCCCCCCTCCGCATTTGCCGGACGCCTTTCTGTGGCTGGCAAATCGGCCTGGCGCGCTAAATGAAAAACGACCGCAATGTAACTAATAATTAAACCAATATATAAAGCTAAGTACATTAATAAGCTGCTCAATACCATACCGGTAGGTAGTTTGGTGACGGCCTGTGCAGTGGTCAATACCCCCGTAACCAAATAGGGCTGCCGGCCAATTTCAGTGACATACCATCCTGCTAATACTGCAATCCAGCCAGAAAACGTCATCCACAATAAAGCCTTTAGCATCCACTGCGGCAAAGGCCGCCGTCCTCTTGAAAGCCAAACAGCAGTCCAAGATACCAACATCATTAAGACCCCTACGCCGACCATAATTCGAAAAGCAAAAAAGACGGGGGCTACTGGTGGAATTTTGTCTGGAAATGCTTTTAAGCCTTGCACTTCACCAGTAAAGGAATGGGTGAGATATAAGGAAGCTAATTTAGGAATACTGATTTCAAAATCATTTTTTTGCTCTTTACTATTCGGAATTGCAAAGATCACTGCTGGTGCGCCCTTTTCTGTATTCCAAATACCTTCCATTGCAGCAACTTTAGCGGGCTGATATTCCAAAGTATTTAAACCGTGTGAATCACCCACATACATCTGTAATGGAATTAAGATAGCGGCAGTGATGATGGCCATTCTGAGGACCGCAGCATTCGCAATCGATGTGCTACCTCTGAGCGCCCGATAAGCAGAGATGCCTGCTAATAAAAATGCCACAGTTAAGAATGATGCAATTAGCATATGGGTAAAACGGTATGGCATCGAGGGATTAAAAATAACCTCAAGCCAATTACTAATATGGGCTTTGCCATCGATCATTTTGAAGCCCTGTGGCGTTTGCATCCATGAATTTAAAACGATGATCCAAAAGGCAGAGAGGGTCGTACCAAAAGCGACTAGAAATGTCGCTAAGGTGTGCACTCCTTGTGACACGCGTTTAGCACCAAACAACATAATGCCCAGAAAGGTCGCCTCTAAAAAGAAGGCTGTTAGAACCTCATAGGCCAATAATGGTCCAGCAATATTACCGACGGTTTCCATATAACCAGGCCAATTTGTACCAAATTGAAAACTCATCGTAATGCCACTAACTACACCCAGGGCAAAAGTTAAGGCAAAAATCTTGACCCAAAATTGATAAGCCTGAGCCCAATATTGCTCGCCAGTACGAATACCTTTTATTTTGAGATACAAAAGAAACCAACCGAGCGCGATGGTAATTGTGGGAAATAAAATGTGAAAAGAAATATTCGCACCAAACTGAATGCGACTTAAGAGCATCGTATCAATCATCTAAAATTCCCGCCTCTATTAAATCCCAATAAGCTCTATTTTGCGCTTGATTACAAAGTCTTGCTGAAGATAGACTCGAACTACGCTGTACAGCCCCCAGGGCTCACAGGGCCTTTTGAGTTAATAAGCGCAGATCTTCTGGGGTATCGATATCGATTACAAAGTGCGCATTATCGGTCTTTAAAAAAGTCATTAACTCAGGATGTAAATCGGCGTATTGGCGACAACTTAACTGATCTGGCGAAGCCAAAATAGCCCGCATCACTGCGCCCGAAAAAAGAGTTGGGTTACCCCGTTGTCCAGCGACCTCTGGAATCAAAATAATTTCGGGTGTACTGGATAAACCGCCCTTAAGATTCGCAAGTCGACTAAATTCTTTAAGCAATAAAGTAAGTTCAGCCCGCCCAATGAACGGTTGATCGCACAACAGCATGAAGATGGCATCGAACTCACTACCGATGGCTTCAATTCCCAAACGAACCGAGCTTGCTTGCCCGAGTTCGGGCGTGGAATTACGCACTACCTTGACAGGAAATTGTTGAGCAATGGTTTCGACTGACTGATAGTAAAAGCCAGTAACGACGACGACTTGACTTACTCCAACTGCATTTAAAGCAATTAAATGATGCTCAAGAAATGAAAGGCCCCGCAGTTGCAGCAGGGCCTTTGGAGACCCCCCGATACGACTTCCTTGCCCAGCAGCCAATAAAACTGCACCAATGCGCATAAGGGGGAAACAAGCTTATTTTCGAATGTGGGCGTGGCGAGCTGCATCTTGCGACATTCCAGCGCCAGACTTTCCATCCATGGCTTCTTTTTCCGCTGTAATTTCTTTGCGGCGCTCTTTGCAAGCAGTTGTAATATCCTGCAAAGCCTTACGGGCACGAGTTGCAGACGCTTTAATGCCCTTTTCTTTGAACTTTTCGTTCTCGGCTTGATAAGCCTCAAAACTGGCAATTATTTTTTCGTGATGTGACATTTTTTTCCTTTTAGATCAAAA
>CANKKB010000116.1 GCA_947482555.1 Burkholderiaceae bacterium
AAGATTTCTCCACCCCAGCGCGGATTCATGCCGGGAGGGAACGACCATGGGCTATTGAAAAATAAATTCCATCCAAGAAAGTTTTGCCTTGGGTCCTCACCATAAATCCAATTAATATTGCTAGGATCTAAGGTATAAAGACCTATTACCAATGAGAAGGATATCAGTCCAATTGCTAATGGAGTTATAGCCTTAGTACCGCTTAAGAGCTTGGGATATATATAAAAAACATGTTTAAGGCATTCTAAATTTAATATCTCCGCTACTCGCTTTATAAATGCCCTCTCTTCTTGAGGCGCTAAGGAAGCTATCAAACTAATTAAATATGGGCGCAAATTTATCCAGACATAAGAATATTTACAATCTCGGACAAGTTGCTTAATGGGCATTAAGCCGAAGGTAAAAAATGATTATACAAACTATATCTATATAACTGGCTTAAGATACGCTGGTATACCCTTAGTTTAGTCGGGCTATTTCTTAAACAAATCTTTTAGGCTGCCATTGGTACGTTATCAGCCATAAACGATAGTAAAGATCAGCTAAAGCGACCTTTTTTGATTTAATATAAAGTTGATTACTGCTCAAAATTAAAATGTAGGGAACTAATTAATGGCTATGGTTACGCTAGATATTGATGAAATTAATGTGCAAAAAACTAACGATGCGTATAGGTCAGAAAATGACAGTTGACCACTAATTGAATAAGTCGATTTTTTGCATTGCTGCATTCAGTGCATTCAGCTTTTATTCTAGCAATTCAAATGCGCAATCTGGCGTAACCATCTATGGAGTTATCGATGTTGGCTACATAAATATAAAGACTAACGGTGCAACTAGCTTACAAAACGAAAACACTAATACCATTGTATTCGGTAATTCAGCACAACAAACCAGCCGCCTAGGATTTAAAGGCACTGAAGATTTGGGCGGCAGCGTCTTTGCATTTTTTACACTTGAGACTGATATGCAGCCTGCTAATGGCTTCCTTTCGCATTGGCAAGATCGTCAGAGTTTTCTTGGTCTAAGTGTGACAAGTTTGGGCCAATTTGCAATTGGCACCCAAAACACCCCAATTTTTAACCAATTAGCTGCCTCCGACGTAGGCCATACCAACAATACACCTGGATCAGCTGTTTACCCAATTTATTCCAAAGGCGGCACGCGTGGAAATGGCACGTTTGATGACAATGCTGGCGTTGGTGGAGTTAGCATTGCTTTAACGACAAGAACACACTCAACCTTATCATTTAAAACTGCAGAAGTATCTGGTTTTACCCTGGCGGGAATCACTATTTTTCGTAGCGATACTTTAAGCGCTCAAACAAAAACTCAGCCCATACTGATTCAAGACAGCACAAGTGGCTGGGGAGTTTCTGGGCAATATATCCAAGAAAAATTTTATCTAGGCGTAGCGTATCAAGCACTTAAATCACAAAACCTAGGGTATGGCTGTGAACAGCCTGGGGCTTGTCCATCTACGGCTGTAAACCCAGCACCGAAGGTTTGGGCCAGGGCTGAAGGGGGAGTAAATACTCAAGATAACCAGTTTTATGTTGGCGCTACTTATGACTTTGGCTATTTCAAAACCTATTTGCAGTATATCAACCGTAAGGCCACAAGTATCCTCAATTCCTCTTACACTCTTTCAAGGTCTGCCCAACAAATTGGGCTGAGGGGATTTTTTACAACCAATATTGAAAGTTGGGCCAATCTTGGCAATGGCCACTACGCTTCCTATGGGGTAAATAATCCTGCTTCGAAGTTAAGTGCTTGGCAAATTGGTGCTAATTATTACCTTAGTAAGAGAACTAATTTATATGCTATTTATGGCGCAGATAAAGTCGGTTCTACCAGCATTAATTCAGCAACCGGCAGTGGTTTAGTTAGCTCATTTGCCAGCGGTGTGCGAGTTCAATTTTAGGTAGGGTAAGGTTTAATAGGATAGTGAAAGGGCAAGTCCACGTCAAAGTGTTCTTTAGCCCAAACGCTATTTTGAGGCGGGGTGAAGTTGGTGCACATACCAAAATCATAATACGGAGCGGGTTTTAATGAAAAATAAGCTACCTTAGCGCTGACCTGAATTATTTTGGGTAGAATATTCTCTATTAATAATTACAGCAAAACTTCCAGACAACCAAGGACCTTCTAATGCGCACTTATTTAACTAGTTTGGCCTTTGCGGTAATCTTTGGACTTGTATCTTGTGGTGGCGGCAATGATATGGCTTCTAGTGGAGCTACTACCGTAAGTGCTGCGAGTGCGGCTGTTGCTCCTACTACTGCTACCGAATCAATAACTGCTGTAGCTTCACCTAATACTATTAGTGAACCTAAGCTGAATGGTCAAATTGATGAGCGTACTGGGGTAGCGCCAGTAATTGCAAAGGGAGAATTTGGGAAGAATTATTGCGTTACCTGCACGAGTTGTCATGTTCCTATGGACAAGAATCTTTCCTTCTGCCAAGACCGGACTTACTACCATCGCTAGATGCTCCTATTTGAGGTCCTTTTCTTATCCTTAAACCCAAAGAACTAGAAATGTTAATGACTCACTACAATAAATTCTTCCTAACATTACAACTGCTTGCCGCACTAAGTTTGATTGGCCTTACTGCACCTGCTTTTGCCCAGTCGGTCTTTGAAGGCTTTTATGGACAAGTGGGTATTGGTTATGAGAATTCAACGCCGAGCTATTCAGGCGGTACTTTAAATGGCGTCACTCCAGGGCCACTGTATTCTTATGGAATGTCAGGCGGTACGACTAATAGCTTTGCGGGTACGGCAACTCTTGGTTATTACTTCCCGGTAACGGGTAACTTTCTCTTAGGAATTGGGGCGGAGTATTCGCCCTTATCTGGAGGTAGTGGTAATGCCACCGTGTCCATTCCAGCACTTAAATACAGTGAATCCCAATCGATTAAAAAGGGTGACTCCTATAACCTCTTTATTTCTCCTGCTTACGCTATTGATAAAGAAAAGCTCGCTTACGCTAAGGTGGGTTACTCTAATGCCAATTATGAAATTGGTGGAGGTAACGATACCTATAACGGGTACTCCTTAGGTCTTGGCTACCGCCAAATCATTCAAGGTAGCTGGTATGGCTTTGCTGAGGTCAATTACACGAGCTACGGCAATCAAAATGTCGCTACTAATGCTTCAGGCACAGCTAGCTTTAAAGTCACTAATGCCCTAGTTGGGGTTGGCTATAAGTTTTAGAGCGCAGTAATAATCAAGGCAAAATGGTGAGTTAGAATGTGTATTAATCATCAGATCGGTTCATTTGCTCGGCTTCCAAGGGCCCCCATAAAGGTATATTAAACAATGAATAAGAAACTAATTTGGATAATTGTCTCAATATTAATTGTCTTTGTTTTGGTCAGCATTGCAGCTCGAAGCTTCTGTGAGGCATCGCCAAACAGTGCAGTTAGCTCGTTTGTAGAAAAAAATATTCCCAAGCCAAATAACGTCGATATTAATGAATTAAGACGCGCCTGGGTTTTAGTTTTTTCTAAATTTTGCGCAACCACCAGTAACCGCTCCTTTTAATTTTTAGCTTTGAAGTAGTTTTATGATTTGAAGATGGCTAAAAAAATACTGCGGGCGTTTCTAAAACAGCTTAATTCAATTTTCTGCTTAGTTATCGGTATAGGCAAAGTAGGGGCCGGAGCCCGCATTACTTGTTTTACCAGATATGCCTACATACACGGTGCGGCCAAAGAAGAATGGCAAGCCCCAGACGAATGATTGGTTTCCCGGTATAGCAGAAGGAGGGCTAGCTATATTATTAAATGCTTGGTAAGTAACGCCAAGATTATTTGCGTTTGCAACAGAAAAACTTACAGCACTTGTAGCATTATTTTTTAAGGCCATCGTGGCAGCATAAGTTTTCGTACTGGTTGGACAATAAAGGCCCACAAAGATACTTGCGACGCAGATTGGTAATTCGCTACTATAATTTCCAGCTGAAAAAACAAGGTAATTTGTTCCGCTATCTATATAGCTTTGTGGGTAAGCAACATTGTTAAAATTAGTTGTAAAGTAGCCATTACTATTTACAGGAATAAAATTTGCCCCGTTTGTTGCATTATTAGCCTGAGTGTCAATACCAAAAATAACCGATCCTGTTGCTGTAGGTGCGCCCATTGCGCTTATTTGTGGCAAGCGAATTAAAAGTCCATTATTGTTTACCGCAAAGCTAGCAATTGGATTTTGGATTTGATAATTGGGCGGCGGTAAAATTTGACAATAATTAGCTGCGCTGGGAATGCAATCAAAGTAAGGGCCAGTGTCGTATAAAGAGGTAGAGACACCAATAATGCCATTTGCACCCATGACAGCTGGAGTTTGATTGATAGGTTGCCCGTTGCTACACGCACTAGGAACAATAACATTATTGCCATCATCAATGACCTGTATCGCCATTGAGCTCGCTAATTCACCTGCCATGCGAATATCAGCTATTTTTACGGCACCCCATGTAACACCAGAGCCAAAATCTGGGCATTCATAAAGGTTTGGTGATGGCAATCCTAAATTGAGCGATTTCACTGCAGAAGCAAAAATGCGTAGGCCAGAAGATCCAGTATCAAGCAGAATATTATGTATGGTCTTACAATTATATGTACCCGGCTCACAAATTGTAACGCTCACGTAGGGCATATTAGACTGACCATTTAGGCTCTCTGCTACTGTTACGCTGAGCGAATTAGCCGCTAAAACCACGCTTTCATAGTCAGTATTACGTTTGTTTGTCGGCGCGGTGCTAGAAGTATTGTTACTGTCTCCACCGCAAGAAATAACGCTGATAGCGACGCCAACACTGCATAAATATGGCAACATAAAGCGAGAATAAATAGATTTCATTATTGAACGATTTATAATCGCCCGTTAGTAAGCTTTCCCCACTTTAGTCCAATAATCTGTACATTGCATTCTCGTTTACCCTATGCGCATGCTAAAGGTATCTCTTTAAATATTTAAAGGCTATTCAATTAAAAATATTTATACTTTTTATTGCTATTTATTACTCGGCATCTTACTGCTATTAACGGCGTGTAAAAAAGAAGAGGGTAGTTTTCGCCTTTTATGTACTGGCGATTATCTAATTAAAAATTACTACACGGCCAATAATCAAACAGCTGAGGCTGAAAAAGTAAAGCGCCAAACATTTGAATTTATTGATAAGAAGGCAAAGGGTTCTATACCATGCCAAATTTGGTCTGCAGAGCAGATTGAATGCGAAGAAATTAGTACTGTCTCATACGATGAACATGACTTTAAAGTGAAATACAATCGTATTACTGGCGTACTAAACGAATATAGCTTGATGAAGCGGGGCGAATACACTAGCGAACAGCGCTTTACCGGGCAGTGTATTACGGTTAGTAATAAAAAAATCTAGGATTGATATGAAATTAATTTTTAGCCTCCTCTTTTCAATATTACTTTTGGTAGCATGCGCCAAAATTCCAACGCAAAATTTAGATGCGACTAAAAATAATGCCAAAATATTTAATCAAGACATTGCTGATTGTCAATTGGCTTATCCCGAGCAAAATTCAGGCATTCACCATAAGCAATGGATTGCTTGCATGGAATTAAAAGGCTGGCGCTAAATTTTGCCCGCTCTATTGCCGGCTTAGGCCCGCATTTTTAGCGCTGAATTAATTCTATTTTGTACCCATCGGGGTCTACTACAAAGGCAATTACGGTATCCCCACCTTTTACAGGCCCAGCTTCGCGCGTGACAAGCCCACCAGCAGTTTTAATTTTCTCGCAAGCCACATAGGCATCTGGTACTTCGATGGCAATGTGACCATAGGCAGTACCCATTTCATAGCTTTCTACCCCATGGTTATGGGTTAATTCAATCTCTGCCTGGCCATCGGCATTACCTTTGCCAAAGCCCACAAAAGCCAATGAATAATGTTGGTCTGGGCGTTCAGTTGTTCTTAATAGGTTCATACCCATGACTTGGGTATAAAAATCGATCGATCGGGCTAGGTTACCGACTCGTAGCATGGTGTGGAGGATCATCATAGGAGACAATATACTGCGTTTATGACTACACCAATTAGATTAACCGAATATGCCCATGGCGGGGGGTGTGGCTGCAAAATTTCCCCTAGGTTATTAGCAACTATTTTGCGGGATTTGCCT
>CANKKB010000117.1 GCA_947482555.1 Burkholderiaceae bacterium
CAATTAATTGCTGCGCTATGGAGTCTAGGCAAAGCACCCGATTTAAATACCATCTTGCGCTTAAGCATTCCCTCATAACACTAAAGAAAATATGCAGATGAAAACGCGTCCTAATATCGTCATTCTTGGCGATTATGAGCAAGCTATTCGCCGTTTCTCAAATTGGGATGCCCTCGAACAACGTGCGAATCTAACCTTCTATCATCAACCGCTTCGCGATGAGGCGCTCTTTGAGGTTATTAAAGATGCTGATGCAATTGCAATTGTGCGCGACCGTGCACCCTTAAATAAAGCCCTCCTCAATCGCTTAAATAAACTCAAATTTTTGATGTTTACTGGCGAACGTAACGGCACTCTTGAAGCTGCTGAGCTAGTCGAACGCAATATTCCGATGGCTTGTTCACCTGGCGGACCATCTAAAGAAACCACGACGGAATTAACTTGGACTTTAATTTTGGGGGCCTCCAAGCGCCTGCTTGAACAAAATCAGTTAATGACGCAAGGCGGCTGGCGTGATCCACTATCGGTATTGCCGATGCTTAGTGGTGAACGCCTAGGCATCATTGGTTTAGGCGCAATTGGCAGTCGGGTGGCTCGCGTCGGGAAAGCCTTTGGTATGGAGCTTGTAACCTGGAGCCCAAATATGAATGGAGAGCGTGCGGCGGCTGAAGATGCAAAATCTGTCAGTCTTGATGAGCTCCTCAGCACAGCCAAAGTTGTCAGCCTACATTTAGTCGCATCACCCGCGACTAAGGGTTTAATTAATGCAGAAAAATTAGCGCTGATGCGCACCGATTCCATTCTTGTGAACACGTCGCGCTCCAGCTTAATTCAAATGCAAGCCTTGCCTGCAGCCCTAGCCGCAGGTCATCCTGGTCAAGCCGCAATTGATGTATTTGATCTTGAGCCCTTACCTGCAGATGATCTTTTGCGTAAAACGCCGAATTTATTAGTTACCCCCCACTTAGGATTTATTGCCGAACCTATTTTTGCCGCTTTTGCCGACGGCATCACGCAAACCTTAATGGCGTGGCTCGATAACAAACCCCTACCGCATCCATTTAAGCCTTAACTTGAAATCAGTCAGTCCCAAACAACTATTTATTGGCTTTACCAAAATTGGCTTATCGGGCTTTGGGGGAGTTCTTCCATGGGCGCGACGAACCGTGGTTGAACAAAATAAATGGTTAACTGCACATGAGTTCAATGCAATTTTAGGTATTTGTCAAATTGTGCCTGGACCTAATATTATGAATTTAGCCGTCTGCATTGGCTCACGCTTTGCTGGCGTCAAGGGCGCGTTTGCTGCAGTAGCAGGTCTGATGCTGGGTCCAATTAGTTTGGTCTTGGTGTTAGCTGCCCTCTATGATCAATACGGCAGCCTCGCTGCAGTGCAAGGAGTCTTGCGGGGAATCTCTGCGGTTGGCGTTGGCTTAATAGCCGCAACCGGCTTCAAAATGATGCGTGATGAATTTCGTTATCCCCTGATGTTCATTGTGGTTGCATTCACGTTTGTCGCGGCAACGGTATTTCACTTAGCACTTGGCTGGGTAGTACTGATCGCTCTGCCTCTGGGCTTATGGCTCGCATGGCGAAAGGTGAAGCAACCATGAGTGCCCTTCTCGGTCTATTTCTTAAATTCTCGGCTTTTTCTTTAATCGCCTTTGGTGGTGTAAATGCGTTACTACCGGTGCTCTACGATATCTCAGTAAACCAAGAGCGTTGGATTGATGCCCAAACCTTTGCCAACTATTTTGCTATTGCGCAAGCGGCACCGGGCCCTAATTTTATGACCGTAACCTTAATTGGTTGGCATGTCTATGGTGTCGTGGGTGCCTTAGTGGCAACCCTAGCTATCGCTTGGCCTTCTTCGATTCTCATTTTTTGGTTGCAACGCTATATTCAAAGCATGAAAAATGTGCAGCATCAGCAAGCGATTCAGTATGCGGCGGCTGCCCTCGCAATTGGTTTGGTACTTGCTTCCGCGTGGCAAATATCCTGGCAAATTAATCATGGGCTGGTGGCTTACACAATTACCCTTGGGACGATTATCATCATGTTGTTAACCCGCTGGCACCCTTTATGGCTTATTTTGCTAGGTGCTCTTTGCGGTTTATTCGGTATTATTTAATCTATTCTTATCTTTACCTGAAAGCAATTGCGCTTCCTACCCTCAAAACGTGGAGTATTAAATGTCTAGACTAAAAAATTGGCTTTGGATTCGATTTGCCTTCATCGCGCTGGGCTTGATGAGTGCTGGCTTCAATATCACCCTCAGTCATGCACAAGGAAGCTACCCTAGTAAGCCTATCAACTTCATCGTGCCTTATGGTGCAGGTGGTGGTGCTGATTCACGTAGTCGTCAAATTGCCCTACGCATGAGTGCAATTTTGAAGCAAAGCATCATCGTTGAAAATAAAGCAGGAGCAGGCGGTAATATTGGTACTGAATTTATTGCGCGTGCGGCTCCCGATGGCTACACCATTGGCATGGGTAATTTTGCTCCGCTCGCAGTCAATAAAACTTTATTTGGTAATTTACGGTACGACCCTGAGGCAGATCTTGTGCCAATTATTTTAATCGAAAAAGGGCCTTTAGTTTTAGTAGTTAATCCTAAATCATCTTATAAAACCGTACAAGATATTGTGACGGCCGCAAAAGCAAAGCCTGATACCTTGACATTTTCTTCCGGCGGTATTGGGGGAAGTCACCAACTCTCTGCCGAAGTATTTATGGATAGCGCTGGCATTACGATGGTTCATGTGCCCTATAAAAGTGGCTCTGCTGGCCTGACCGATTTAATGGCAGGCAATGTTGACATGATGTTTGATCAAATGTATTCAGCGATGCCGAGCATTAAAGGCGATAAACTACGCGCCTTAGCCATTACTAGTAAAAAACGCTCACCGCTCTTGCCCGCTATACCCAGCTTTACTGAGCTTGGTTACCCTAAGGTTGAAGTGCTTAATTGGCAAGGTTTAGTTGCCCCCAAAGGTACGCCCAAAGCGATCATCGATAAACTGAATGCAGCTGCAAATGAAGCTTTAAAAGATCCCCAATTTCGGGAACTCATGCTCTCTCAAGGTAACGAAATTGGCGGCGGTACACCTGCCGATTTTGCTGCACTAATCAAAACCGAAGCAGCTAAGTGGAGTGCGGTTGTGAAGGCCCACAACATCAAACCTGAATAACTTTACAATTTACTCGGGCTAAGGTTAGCTAGCCCTATTGAATCATGAAGCTCAACATACTAATTGAGCTCATTTCAATGCCGTCGGTAATAACGGTAACTTTTTCACCTGGCTGCTGTAGAGCTAGCGGATAAAGTGCCGGCCAATAATGTTCAGGTGTAGGAATCGCTAAGTGGGCAGCCTCACCAAGACTCTCGTAGTCAATTAAAGCCTGATGTTGGTTTGATTGCATCGCCTGCAAAAAGAAATGATTAAACTCCAGCGCCCAGGGATAAGGGGTTGCATCTTCCTGCCAATGAATGAGGCGTAAGTTATGCACCACATTGCCACTCGCCAGAATTAAAATATTTTCTTTCCGCAAAGGCGCTAATTGACGAGCTAACTCATAATGTCCTTGGGCATCTAAGCTGCCATTTAAACTCATTTGTACTACTGGTACATCTGCAGCAGGATAGAGGTAGCGCAGCACCGACCAAGCACCATGATCGATGCCCCATTCATTTTCTTCTAAAACGACTTCTGTCTCTGGTGCTAATAAGGTTTTTACCCGCCGCGCTAATTGTGGGCTGCCTGGTGCCGGATATTGCAGCGAAAATAAGGTTTCTGGAAAGCCGCCAAAATCATGAATTGTTTGGGGTATTTGCATCGCCGTAGCCCAAACCCCGCGGGTTAACCAATGGGCTGAAATAACTAAAATAGCAGCGGGCCGGGTGAGGTTTTTGCCTAAGTCTGCCCAGGCCGCAGTGTACCGATTAGCCTCCAGCGCATACATGGGGCTGCCATGGCCAAGAAAAACGAGTGGTTGTAACTGAATACGGCTAACGTTTATCTAAAAACGTACCCAATATGTGCAGCAGTAATCGCAAATAAAATAGCCAAACTCGTTGCCACCGCTAACATCACGACTAATACGATAATCTTGCGATTAATTACCGATTTTTCTTCACCATGCCATTCATTCATTTAATTCCCCTACTTTTTCTTCATTAGCTTGAATTATCCACTATATAAGTGGTCAGGATCTTACTTTACCCCCCGAGAGCGTAGCTAAAAGCGTATTAACGACCACGGCCGGCCTTGCGCATCATGCCCTTGCCGCCGCCAAAGCCTGCTTGTGGTCGCCCACCTAAGCTCTGGGGGCCTTTAGCCACTGGCCGTGCTGGTGGCTTACCCACTGCCGGCTTCGCTGGATTCTTACTTTCTGGTTTCTTTTCTTCCGTCACAATTTGCTCCTATCGATATCATATTGTCATGATTACTGACTATTCTATCCAAGCTGTCGCCATTAATGCAATTCCGCTCATTTTTGCCATCACCATTCATGAGGCAGCCCATGGTTATGCGGCTAAGCGTTTTGGCGATAACACGGCATATGTACTGGGTCGCGTTACCCTTAATCCCGTTAAGCACATCGACTTGGTTGGCACCATCTTAATCCCCTTAGCACTTATTTTAATGGGGTCATCGTTTTTAATTGGTTACGCCAAACCGGTACCTGTTCGTTTTGACCATTTACGTAATCCCAAAATCGATATGATTTGGGTTGCTTTAGCGGGACCCGGTTCAAATTTTATCCAAGCCATTATTTGGGCCACTCTATGGATTGCGTTGCAAGGATTCGGTATCGATGAGCCTTTTTTTATTTCAATGGCTAAAGCTGGGGTGCTTTGGAATATTGGTTTGCTAGTGTTTAATTTATTTCCATTGCCACCATTAGATGGCGGCCGTATTTTGTCTGGTCTCTTGCCAGTACGCCAATCACTGGCCTTGGGAAAACTAGAGCCATGGGGATTTTTTATTGTGCTTGGTTTAGCTTTCACGGGTTTCATCACCACTTGGTGGATGCAGCCGCTCAGTGCATTTTTTATTTGGCTGCTCACGCTTATTACAACGCCCCTGCGGCTCCTCTTTGGGGCTTGAACTCAAGATGTCTACTCGCAAAGCATTTCAAACGCTTTTAATCTACCGCATTGGCGTCACTCTCAACTACCAAATTATTATGGTTGCCGTGGGTTGGCATATTTATGAGCTAACCAATAGTGTGGTCTCTCTTGGCTTGGTAGGTTTGGCTGAGCTAGTGCCTTATTTTGCCTTCGCGCTCTACTCAGGTCATGCAGTCGATACTTACTCGCGCCGTTTGATTGCGGCTATTGCCTGCTCAATTCATATTGCGGTAGCCTTTTTCCTCGCCGCTATTGCACTCAATTTAATTAGCCCGCCAGTGTCGCTTATTTATACGGCAGTAGCTTTTATTGGGGTCGGCAGAGCGCTGATGCGCCCCTCATACACCGCCATCTTTGGACAAATTATTCCCCGCGCTGAACTCACTCGCTATACCGCACTCGCCTCTTCGGTTTTTCAAATTTGTGTCGTTGCGGGACCTGGCATCGGCGGGCTTCTCATTGGCTTGGCTGGTTTATCTTGGACTTATTGTCTAGCCGGGCTCTGCGCTGCGGTGGGCCTATATGGTTCTTGGCTCATACCGGCACAAAAAACGCAGCTCAGCACTGTGCCCAGACATTTCTTTACGAGTTTTTTAGAAGGCTTTAACTATGTGCGTAAGCATGAGTTAATTTTAGCGACGATGGCGCTTGATATGTTTGCAGTTTTACTGGGAGGCGCAGTCTCAATCTTGCCTGCCTTTGTTAAAGAAATACTTCATGCAGGACCAGAAACTCTGGGAATTTTGCGGGCCTCACCCGCACTCGCTGCAGTCATTACAGGCATTATCTTGGCTCGAAAACCCATGTTATATAACTCGGGTCGTTATTTATTAATGTCAGTTGCAGGGTTTGGCTTAGCCATTGTGGGCTTTGGGCTCTCTACCGAATTATGGGTAGCAGCAAGTTTCTTAATGCTATCGGGCTGCTGTGATTCAGTGTCAGTGGTAATACGGGGTTCGATCATGCAACTAACCACTCCTGATCATATGCGTGGCAGAGTCAGCGCTATCAACGGTATTTTTATTGG
>CANKKB010000118.1 GCA_947482555.1 Burkholderiaceae bacterium
ATATCAATACCAACCTTACCAAACACCCTACGCTTAGCGGCAGCAACATAGGCATTACCGGGTCCAACAATTTTATCGACCGCAGGAATCGTAGCTGTGCCATAGGCGAGCGCAGCGACTGCTTGAGCACCGCCAATCGTAAAAACCCGGTCTACTCCCGCCAACCACGCGGCTGCCAAAACTAAATTATTGCGACTACCATCGGGAGTTGGCACTACCATAATGACTTCAGACACACCGGCCACTTTGGCTGGAATGGCATTCATTAATACGGATGATGGATAAGCTGCTTTTCCCCCAGGCACATAAATACCTACTCGATCCAGCGGGGTCACTTTTTGTCCCAGCCGCGTACCATCGGCTTCGGTGTAATCCCAAGTTTGACAGCCGGCATATAGGCGTTGCTGATCATGATAGCTACGAATGCGGATGGCTGCACTATTCAAAGCCTGAGACTGGTCAGCTGGTAATTGTAAATAGGCCTTTTCTAGATCACTGCGTAGAATTTCTAAGGCGCTGGCGGTTTTTACTTGTAAGCGATCAAATTGATTGGTGTACCTAAGCAAAGCTTCATCGCCTTGCGTTTGAATTGCCAGAATAATTTCTGCTGCCTTGAGATCAATTGCAGCATCGTCAGCAAGCGGAATAGAGAGGCTCGCTAGCAGGGTTTGCTGAAAATTAGCCGCACCGCTTTCGAGCCGCTGAATTTTCACACTTGCGCTCATGGCTGCAATTGGTCTAGAAGGGGCTGTATTTGGCTGCGCTTACGCTTATAAGCGGCCTGATTAACAATCAAACGCGCGCTAATATCCGCAATGTGTTCAACCTCAACCAAGCCATTGGCTTTTAACGTATTGCCCGTTGAGACCAAGTCGACGATCGCATCAGCCAAACCAACTAAAGGCGCTAACTCCATCGAGCCATATAATTGAATGGTGTCAACATGAACGCCTTTGTTGGCAAAGTGATCGCGTGCGCAATTCACATATTTAGTGGCAACACGTAAACGTGAGCCCGACTGAACTGCTGCAGCGTAATCAAAGCCAGCGCGGACTGCAACCGACATCCGACATTGCGCAATGCCTAAATCAAGTGGCACATATAAACCTTCGCTACCTTTTTCAAGCAAGCTATCTAAGCCAGCGACGCCAAAGTCGGCTCCGCCAAATTGCACATAGGTAGGTACGTCGGCAGCCCGCACAATAATCAGGCGAACATCAGCATGCGAAGTCTCAAGAATGAGCTTACGTGATTTTTCAGGATCCTCTAAGGGCCGAATTCCAACCCGACTGAGGATTGCCATTGATTCTTCGAAGATACGCCCCTTCGAAAGGGCAAGAGTTAACTTCATTAGGCAATTATTTCACGCGCTGGATGTTCGCGCCTAATTGTGTCAATTTTTGCTCCATACGATCATATCCCCGGTCGAGATGGTAAATGCGCTCAACTTGCGTTTCGCCTTGGGCGGCCAATCCAGCTATGACTAAACTGGCTGAGGCGCGCAAATCGGTTGCCATCACAATGGCACCAGATAGGCTTTCAACCCCTTGGGCCATGGCAGTATTGCCATCAATCGCAATATCGGCGCCCAGGCGATTGAGTTCTTGTACATGCATAAAGCGGTTTTCAAAAATGGTTTCGGTCATGGTGGCGCCGCCACTGGCCAGGGCATTTAAAACCATAAACTGCGCCTGCATATCGGTCGGAAAAGCGGGGTATTCGGAGGTTGCAAAACTCACTGCCTTGGGGCGACCAGCCATACTTGCCTTAATCCAATCGGGGCCTATTTCCATTTTTAAGCCCGCCTCGCTAAGCTTTGCAAGCAAGGCATCTAAATTATCAGGGCGGCATTGCTTCACCAAAATATCACCTCCTGTAGCAGCTACAGCACATAAAAATGTACCTGCTTCAATGCGGTCCGGAATAATGGTGTGTTGCGCGCCATGTAGGTGCTCGACTCCCTCAATTACTAGACGATCTGTCCCTAGTCCTGAAATCTTGGCTCCCATCTTTACGAGTAATTCAGCCAAATCACCAACCTCGGGTTCGCGCGCTGCATTTTCTAAAATTGTGGTGCCTTTAGCCAGACAGGCTGACATTAATAAATTTTCAGTGCCAGTAACCGTAATCATGTCGGTCAAAATCGTGGCGCCTACAAGACGTTCCGCTTGAGCCTGTATATATCCGCCTTTAATTTTGATGCTTGCACCCATCGCCCTTAAACCTTTAATGTGCTGATCAACCGGTCGCGCTCCAATTGCGCAACCGCCCGGCAAAGATACTTTGGCACTATGCATTCTGGCTAACAAAGGTCCCAAAACCAAAATAGAGGCCCGCATGGTTTTAACCATCTCATAGGTAGCTTCGGGTCGTGGAATATGCGCTGCCTGTAAGATTATTCGACTGCGTTTATCGGGTTCGGGGAAGCTCACTGTTACACCCATTTGTTGCAAAATTTTGAGCATGGTGCGCACATCTTGTAGGTCGGGCACATTCTCTAGCTCGATCGGTTCAGTGGTTAATAGGCAAGCACACAAAATAGGTAGCGCAGCATTTTTTGCTCCAGCGATCAAGACCTCGCCATGCAGAGGGTTACCACCAGTCATCAGTAGCTTATCCATCGCGACGCTTTTTAAGTCTGCTTATTTTCAAGATATTCAGTCGGCGTAAATGCCTTTATAGAAAGTGCGTGTACCTCTGCCTTCATGCGCTCCCCCATCGCTGCATAAACCAGCTGATGGCGCTGAACCAAGCGCTTACCTTCAAAATCCGGGCTCACAATCGTGGCATAAAAATGTTGGCCATCGCCCTCAACCATTAAATGAGTACAAGTAATGCTCTGTTTAATGTAAGACTCAATTTGTGCTGGTGTAGGTAACATGTTTATTCCAGTTTAATTTTTAATAACGTAATTTGAAACCCGTTTGCAATAAACGCAGAGCAAGTACTGAAACAGCGATAAAAAACCCACCCACGATCATGAGGCTAGTCCAGGGTGAAATATCAGACACGCCAAAAAAGCCGTAACGAAAACCATCAATCATATAAAAGAATGGGTTGAAATGCGAAATCATTTGCCAAACCGGTGGCAAGCTATGAATCGAATAAAAGACTCCAGATAACATCGTCGCCGGCATGATTAAAAAATTCTGAAAGGCGGCTAGCTGATCGTATTTATCGGCCCAAATGCCAGCTATTAATCCCATGCCGCCCAATATCGCTGCACTTAATAAGGCAAATACCACAATCCAGAGGGGATATTCAAAACTTGGCGGTACAAACCAGATAGTGATCAATAAAACTCCTGATGCTACTGCGATACCGCGCACGATTGCAGCAATCACATATGCGGCATAAAACTCAAATGAGCTTAATGGCGCTAAAAGTACAAAAATTAAATTACCCATAATTTTCGACTGAATGAGCGATGACGAAGTATTGGCAAAAGCATTTTGTAATAAGCTCATCATCACTAAACCTGGTACTAAAAATGCAATGTAGCTAATGCGCTCATAGACAAGTACTTTGCCTTGTAAAACTTGTCCAAAAATCAACAAATACAGAATGGCCGTTAATACTGGAGCAGCAACAGTCTGAAAACTGACCTTATAAAAACGCAATACCTCTTTATATAAAAGCGTGGGAAAGCCACTACCGTATGTAATTGGAATCGACTTCATACTAAATCGCGCGCCATGATATTCACAAAAACATCTTCTAGGTCGACGTCTGCACTGCCACTTTTTGCAGTGACACCATAGCGATTAAGTAAGTTTGCGGTGGTATCTAAGGCCACAATTTGCCCCTGCTTCAGCATCGCAATGCGTTGACATAGCGCTTCAGCTTCTTCTAAATAATGGGTAGTTAAAACAATGGTGTGCCCGTCTTGGTTAAGACGACTAACAAATTGCCATAAGGACTGACGCAACTCGACATCAACCCCCGCAGTGGGTTCATCTAGCACAATGACAGGGGGGCGATGGACCAAGGCTTGTGCTACTAATACGCGGCGTTTCATGCCCCCTGACAGCGTCCGCATATTACTATTCGCCTTACTGGTGAGGTCAAGATTAGCCATGATTTCATCAATCCAATCCTCATTGTTACGCAGCCCAAAATAGCCTGATTGAAAACGTAAGGCTTCGCGCACCGTAAAAAAGGGGTCGAAGACTAGCTCTTGAGGTACTACTCCTAGAAGTCTGCGCGCTAAACGGAAATCGGTTTGGACATTGGTGCCCATAACTTCAACTAAGCCAGCATCAGCACGGCATAAGCCCGCCAAAATTGAAATTAAGGTCGTTTTACCTGCGCCATTAGGGCCAAGTAAACCAAAAAATTCACCTTGCCCTATTTCAAGCGAGATATCATTTAAAGCGCGTAATTCACCATAATTTTTAGAAACATGGTCAACCCGAATCGCTAGTGTCATGCGGGCAAGCCCAACAACTCTGCCACGCCATAAACACGAGCTAAAACTGCTAACTTGGGTGGCGCATTAAGGACTAAAAAATATCCTTGATCTGCTAAGCGTTTTTTGCGCCAATTTAATAAAATTGCCAACAAGGACGAATCGAATTGATTTAGATTAAGGCAGTCAATTTCATTTAAATTTACCCAATTAGCTAAGCCATCCGCTTCAACCTGGCTAGCATTTTTTAGGGTTACAGTGGCAGGCAAAAAATAGGGCATGAAAGGATTTAGTAATAAAAATTAAAGCAGCTTGTAATGGAATAGCATTAACTCGGCTTACCAGCTGCTAACGCTTTATTGCGTTCTTGCAAAAACTTAACCAGTCCATCGATACCATTTTGGCTGATTTGATTCGTAAATTGATTGCGGTAAGCCTCAATGAGCCAAACACCCATAATATTCATGTCATAGACTTTCCAGCCATTCGCGGTTTTTTCTAAACGGTAATCTAAGGGCACGGGATCACCACGCCCCAGCACCACTGTTTTTACAGTGACCTCCTTATCATCGGCAGCAGCTCTCAAAGGCTTGAACTGAATTGTTTGATCGCGTAATTGACTAATGGCACCAGAATACGTCCGCATTAATAAAGTTTTGAACTCCTGGATAAGTTGGGTTTGCTGCTCAGGAGTCGCTTTTTTCCAATTGACACCCATTGCCATTTCAGTTGTGCGACGCATATCCGCATTAGGCACAATTTTCTTTTCAACTAACTCAACAATGCGGGGAATATTACCTTTTTGAATTTCGGGGTCAGCCTTCACGGCTGCCATCACCTCGCTTACCACCGCTTTTATCATACCGTCAGGCGTTGACATATCGGGGGGCGTAACTGGGGCGGGACTAGTTACGCCCTGCGCCAAGGCTACTGCACTAAACAAACAAAGTCCCCAAGCAATTACTTTCAACATATTTACACTTTCTAGTAATAATGGATCTCAATAACCGAGTGCCAATTTTAGCCTCTCTGGCCCAGAGTTACTCGTATGGGTTTTCATAAGGCGGCATTAATGGCTCTTTATCCGAAGTTCGTCCGTCATTAATTTGATATGCGCGCCGCTGTATATAAGAATCTCTTAAAAAGGTGTACTTATCGATTGCCGCACCTTCTAGCAAATCGCCTGCCTCATAATACGTATTACGTGCATTAATTACCCGCAACGCAGTAATTGAGTTACGTAAACCAATGTCTTTTACATAAGTAAATAAATAGTCGGTCTCGAGATCGGCAATCGTGCCAAAAGTATCGCGCACCGAACTTGGGCCAAAGAAGGGCAACACGACATAGGGGCCTGCTGGCACACCCCAAACGCCAAAGGTTTGACCCCAATCTTCCTTATGCTTCTCTAAGCCTGCAGGGGTAGCAACATCAAGCAAGCCGCCAAGCCCAAAAATGGTATTGACCATTACGCGCATGAAATCATTAAATGCCAAAGCCGGTTTGCCCTGCAATAAATTATTTAAGGCTGTATAAATATCGTTATAGTTTCCAAAAAAGTTATAAATACCATCACGGACTATTTCAGGCAAAATAAAACGATATGCTGTCGTAATTGGTTTGAGTAAATAATCATCGAGCACCTCATTAAAAGCAAACACAGCCCGATTCATGGGTTCCCAAGGATCGGCCTCAGAGGGTTGAGTGCCAGCAGGAATACTCGCGCAAGCGA
>CANKKB010000119.1 GCA_947482555.1 Burkholderiaceae bacterium
TTCCAGGAGTAACTTCAAGGTGACGGCTATTAATTTTTAAATTCATGAGCAAGTCCTCAATTATTTAAGTCTGTTTTGTATCCACGAAACTCTAGGTTAGCAGTGATTCGAGGCAATTCCAAGGGTTTTGCAATTTTTTATTACATACGGAAATTTTCACCCAAATAGACTCGCCTAACGGCATCATTTTGAATAATTTCATCAGGTTTACCGGCTGCTAATACACTACCTTCACTAATAATGTAAGCATGATCACAAATACCTAAGGTTTCCCGCACATTATGATCGGTGATCAAAACGCCAATTTGGCGGTCACGTAGAAAGCGCACAATGCGTTGAATTTCTCCAACAGCAATAGGGTCAACCCCAGCAAATGGCTCATCGAGCAAAATAAATTTCGGCTGTGAAGCAAGGGCACGGGCAATTTCAACGCGTCTGCGTTCACCGCCTGAAAGCGATAAAGCAGGGTTATCACGTAAATGGCTTATTTGCAGCTCTTCCAATAACTCATCTAAACGTTGACGAATCTCTTTTTTGCCTAGCGCTTTACCCCCTTGAACTTGTAATTCCAGAACCGCTTGAATATTTTCCGCAACGGTTAGCTTACGAAAAACCGAGGCCTCTTGCGGTAAATACGATAAACCCATGCGCGCTCTCTCATGAATGGGTAAATGACTAATTTCAGTACCATTGAGTTGAATTGTGCCGCCATCAAAGGGAACTAATCCAACAATCATATAAAACGAGGTTGTTTTACCTGCGCCATTGGGACCGAGTAAGCCAACTACTTCGCCGCTTTTAACCTCAATGGTGACATCTCGTACCACGGCACGCGAACCATATTTTTTTTGTAAGTGCTGCGCAATTAGAACGGCAGGGGAGGTTGCGTTTGGAGATAAAGAGGTCATTTAATCGGTGTCTTGCGTCGTGGCGACAAAATAGCTCGCGCTAAGGGGGGTGAGTTTAGTAGAGAGGGGTCAGAGGTAGGCGGTATCACTAGATAACGTTGCTGCTGGTCATCGTACTGAATTTTCCAGCCAGATAAATTATCGAGGGTTTGCATATTTAATAAGCGCTTAAAGTTTGCATCGCCAATTAAAGTTAAAACCTCCATTTTATTGTCGTAGAGGATTTCTTTCCCTCGACCCTGCATAAATTCTTCCGCAGGACCTTCGCGCCGCTCGCGGATACTGGCAACTACTTCAGGAGTACCCTTAATTTGAATTGCTTGATATCCCTCGGGATCGACTTGAATCACACTATTCTCGCCAGATATCACAATACTACCTTTAACCAACAAAATATCTCCTTTTAAGATGTAACGTTGGTCTACATCATCAATTGAAACAGAATCAGCATTGAGAATTAAGGCTTTATCTCGATCCGCTTTTTCTGCTACAGAAGATGGCGAAAAAAAACCACAGCAAAGGCTCAGCAGGATTGAGGAAATTAAATACCAATGATTCGTCATCTTAGCGCTGACCCTGCTGTTCTCGTTCAATGCGACCTTTTACTTTGCCAAATAGGGTCATAGTTTGGGTCACATTATTAAAGCTACCCCCCTCATTTGAAGTCAAAATGGAGAGGCCCTGCTCAAGGGTCAAGGGGTAACGCGTATTAATTAAATCATCGTTAATCAGCACTTGAAAGTAATCAGATAAGGCAATCATTTGGGGTGCTGCTTTTTGATTTTCAAGCGCTGGCTGTGCGGGACGAAGAATTTCAGCATTGCCCGATAAGTCCAGAATTGAAATATCGCCATCCAGGTGACCTATATCCGCTTGCACTGATACCGGTACTTTTGGGGGTTGAAAAGAGCGCATTCTGGGCGCCTTAATATCAATAGTTGCATCGTCTTCATAGTGAATTAATTGTTTGCCAATTACCCGATTTTTGGTTTCACCTAATTCATTCAAAGTTGAGAGCGCACCATTGGTAATGATGTAATCCGGTACATGCAAACGCACAGGGGCTATTGCCGGCAGAATAGAGGGACTATTTTTTTCAACTAACCAATAGGTTGCGAGAGTAAGGCCTAACATTAAAGCCAGCGGGGTTAGGCCCAACAGCGTGCGCAATATACCTACTTTTACCCGTTGTAAATTCCATTCCATCATTTACTTACTGGCTTTCTGTAATAAAGCGTCGTAGTGGTTTTGGGCTTTTAAAATGAGATCACATAACTCGCGTACAGCGCCACAACCGCCGGCTAGATCCGTAATTAAGTGCGCCTGCTGTTTAATGCCTGCATGGGCTGAAGCTGGGCAAGCGATGAGGCCTACCTGACGCATCATTGACAAATCAGGCCAATCATCGCCCATTACCGCAACTTGATCGCGCTTAAGATTGAGGTTTGTTATTAGTTGCTCGAGGGCGACACTTTTTTGTGCAATACCCATAAAAAGATGGGTGATGCCCAGTTCGCTACAACGCGCACTCACTATGGGAGAGCTACGCCCAGTAATAACTGCACAGATAATGCCACTCTGCTGCAGTAGTTTGATACCGAGGCCATCTTGAATATCAAAAGCCTTGTAGATTTCTTTGCCGTCAGGCCCTAAAAAAATTTGTCCATTCGTCAGTACACCATCTACATCGAGGACTAACAATTTGATATGCGTTGCTCGTTCCCAGGCTTGTGGAAATAGGCTCGATGCGTTACTGACTGGAGTATTAAAAGCGTTAGACATAGATAAAAAAAAATTAAATCAGCCTGATCACAGTGGATTAAATTACTTTTGCAGCAAATAAATCATGTAAATTAAGCGCGCCTAATAGGCTGCCATCGGGAGCGGTGACTACTAAATGATTAATCCGAAATTTTTCCATCATCTCGATAGCCTCTTCAGCCAGCAGATCGGGGGGGATGGTATGGGGCTGAGTAGTAATAGCAGCCTGCAAAGTGATGCCACTTAAGTCAATCGACTTTTCAAGTAAACGACGCACATCACCATCGGTAAAAATACCAACGATTTTTTGTTTTTGATTTAAAGCAATAACCATACCCATTTGTTTGGCGCTCATTTCTAGAAGTGCTTCAGACAGGGTGGCATCGATATTAATTTGGGGGGTTTGATTCAGCGGTCGCATCACTTCGCTAACATAGCTAAATTGTTTTCTACCTAAGCGGCCGCCAGGATGCGAGCGAATAAATTCTTCCGCTTGAAATCCTTTGACATCAAGTAAAGCAACTGCTAAGGCATCACCCATTGCTAAAGCCGCAGTGGTACTGCTGGTTGGCGCTAAATTATGTGGACAAGCTTCTTTGGCAACACTGGTGTCTAAGTGCGCATCAGCTAACTGCGCTAAAGATGAAAGCGGTGCTCCGGTTAGGGCAATCAGCTTTGCCCCAGTGCGCTTAATGATGGGTAAGATTGTTAGCAATTCACTGGTTTCACCAGAATTAGATAAGGCTACAAAAACATCATCACGCGTCACCATACCTAAGTCGCCATGGCTCGCTTCGGCAGGGTGAACAAAAAAAGCGGGCGATCCTGTAGAGGCAAAAGTAGCCGCAATTTTCCGGGCAATATGACCCGACTTGCCAATTCCGGACACCACAATTCGTCCCTTGCAGTCGTGCAGCATTTCCACTGCCCGAATGAGGGTTTCAGCACTTTCGCCCTCTAGGCGATCGCGCATAGCTTGCAGCGCTTCGGCTTCAATCGTGAGGGTGTCACGGGCCAGCATCAGGGTTCGGTCACGGGTCTTAGCTATCATGGGGTCAGTATATGCCGTCAGCCCTTCAATTAACGCTCATTTTGCTAGGCTCTGGAGTAGCCGGGGTCCTTATTTTCCGCTATTTTGGCTTACCGCCAATTTTGGGCTATTTATCCATTGGTATTTTAATCGGTCCACATGCCCTAGCCGTAGCCAATGACTCTGCCACAGTCAAGTATTTAGCCGAGTTTGGCGTGGTCTTTTTAATGTTTTCCATTGGGCTGGAATTCAATTTACACAAATTAAAGGCTTTGCGTACGATTGTGTTTGGCTTAGGTGGCAGCCAAGTAGTGATTACGATGATTTTGGCTATGCCAGCCAGTTTTTTAATTAGCTCCTTTTACACCTTATCTTGGCATGCATCGATTGCCCTTGGTGGTGCTTTAGCAATGTCTTCAACTGCCATTGTGACTAAGTTGCTTGCCGACCGCGCCGAACTAGAAATGGAGCATGGCCGCAATGTGATTGGGATTTTATTGTTCCAAGATTTAGCGGTAGTTTTCCTCTTAATTTTATTGCCATCCTTAGGTAAAAATCCACACGATTTATTGGTAGCCTTATCGCTTACTGCCATCAAGCTTGCAGTTTCCTTGGCGCTAATCTTTTTTATTGGCCAAACGCTCATGAGTCGTTGGTTTAGGGTGGTGGCGCGCTTACGTTCGCAAGAACTGTTTATGCTGAATTTGCTATTGATTGTTTTGGGAATGGCTGCCATTACCGCTTATTTTGGTTTGTCCCTAGCCTTAGGTGCTTTTTTAGCGGGAATGTTGATCTCGGAAACACCTTATCGCCATCAAGTCGAAGAGGACGTTAAACCATTTCGTGATGTACTGCTAGGCTTATTCTTTATTTCTATTGGCATGTTGTTAGATTTACAAGTACTTGCCGCTCAATGGCACCTCGTATTACTTTTATTGATTGCCCCATTAATATTAAAATTTATAGTAATAGCAGTTTTAGCGCGCATATTTGGCTCAGGTCCTGGTGTAGCCATTCGCACCGGCTTATGTTTGGCACAAGCTGGCGAATTTGGATTTGTGTTGCTGACACAAATCGATGGCTTAGATTTAATTGATCCGCTACTTAGTCAAGCGGTGTTGGCGGCAATGCTCTTGTCAATGCTAGGCGCGCCTTTTTTAATTCAATTTAGCGATCGTATTGCAATGCGCTTTGCTAGTACAGAGTGGCTTTTGCAGTCGCTTGCTATTACCCGCGTAGCTGCACAAAGCGTGCGCAATGATCAACACGTCATTATTTGCGGCTTTGGTCGTTCGGGTCAAAGCTTAGCGCGTTTATTGGATCAAGAAAAAATCCCTTATCTGGCTTTAGATCTCGATCCAGACCGCATAGCCGAGGCAGTATCAGCTGGAGATCATGTGGTTTATGGCGACGCTAGTCGAGAAAATTTTTTGGTTGCCGCAGGTCTAGCAAGAGCTAAAACAGTAGTGATCACCTTTGCCGATACGATTGGCAGCTTAAAGGTGCTGCATCAAGTTGAAAAACTTCGGCCTGGCATGACAGTATTGGTCCGCACCACCGATGATGCCGATTTAGGTAAATTACAGGCGGCCGGCGCTACTGAAGTTATACCCGAGTTAATTGAGGGCAGCTTGATGCTTGCGTCACATGTTTTACTTATTATGGGCGTGCCGATGCGCAAGGTGGTAAGGATTATTACTTCAGCCCGAGAAGCACGTTATAGCCTATTGCGTGGATATTTTCGGGGCTCAACAGATGATGATTTTAGTGAAGATGAAGCGTGGCGCTTACATGCGGTTACCTTGCCGCCTGGGGCAATTAGCATTGGGATGACCTTAGAGCAATTACATTTAGACCTAGATGGAATTACGGTGCAAGCAGTCAGACGCAAACTAGCTGGAGCCGATTACACCAAGCTTGAATTAAATCCCGAGTTGCGTTTACAAGCAAATGATATTTTAGTGCTTTCAGGCAATGCTGAAGCACTAGAGATGGCTGAAGCTAAATTGATTTAGCGTTATTTAATAGCCTCAGCAAATGAGTCGGCTAATTCCGGACTGATTTTTTTCTTATTGGATTGCAGAACCTTTGGTGCTGTCTTGGGCGCCCGCCCTTTTTTGAGTAAAGGCGCCAAATAGACACCCGTAAAGCTGGCGGAATTTTTTGCTACTTCTTCAGGGGTTCCGGTAGCAATAATTTGTCCACCGCCTGCTCCGCCTTTAGGGCCTAAATCAATAATCCAATCGGCGGTTTTAATCACATCTAAATTGTGTTCAATTACGACGATGGTATTGCCCTGTTTTTTCAGGGTATGAATTACAGTCAGCAAAAGTTGGATGTCATGAAAATGAAGGCCAGTTGTAGGCTCATCTAAAATATAGAGTGTTCTACCGGTATCCCGCTTCGAAA
>CANKKB010000120.1 GCA_947482555.1 Burkholderiaceae bacterium
ATGAAAGTACCGCAAATGCCTAAGATATGAATATGCATTACTGAATTTTAGCTAAGGAGTGTTGGTGTGAGTCAAAGAATGAATCGAAAACAATGGCTAAGTGTGGCCCTGATTGCCATTATTGCCCTTTTCGCCGGCATTGGAATTTCTCACTGGCTAGCTAAAAACCGCTTAAGTGGCGACCCGAGTGCGCAACAATTTTTCCAGCAGGAATGGGTCAAACCGGACGGACAAATATTAAACCCCGCGATTTGGCAAAATCGTCTAGTACTCGTGAATTTTTGGGCCTCTTGGTGTCCGCCCTGTGTAGCTGAAATGCCGGCCTTAGAGCAACTGAGCAAAGACTTAACGTCAAAGCCAGTGATTTTTATTGGTGTTGGCATTGACTCACCAAGCAATATCCGCGAATTTATACTGAAAACCCCAGTTTCCTATCCCATTGTGATTGGCGGCCTGGAGGGTAGTCAAATTGGTAAGACTTTAGGCAATAGTCAGGGCGCACTGCCTTTTACTGTCATTATCGACTCAAAAGGACAGATCATCTACCGAAAATTAGGCAAGATAGACGCAGATGAGCTAAAAAATGTCATTTTAAAGGCTATTTAATAAAAGTTAGCTTAACTTAGTCATTATTAAGCAATCAATTCATATCCAGAATGGGTTCGTCAGCCTTAGATATGCGGGGTTTTTATTTGGAGCTTTACTATTTTTAAGCACTCAAACAGGTATACTTTAACGGTGGTAAAAGTGGCTTTCCCACCTTTTTATCTTTAATTGCACTTAAAAGTTGTTATTTATGCCAAAAAAACCATTAATTCTCGTTATTCAGGGTCCTAATCTCAATTTACTGGGTACCCGCGAGCCTGGTATTTATGGCTCAAAAACCTTGCCTGAGATTCATGCTGAGCTGAATTTAATTGCTCAGGCAGCTGACATTGAGTTGCAAACTTATCAAAGTAACCATGAAGGTGAGCTAATTGATTGCATTCAAAAAGCCAAGGTCGAGGGTGTCGACTTTATTTTGATTAATCCAGGCGGCTTCACCCATACCAGTGTTGCTTTGCGGGATGCTTTGGCTGGCGTGGCAATCCCCTTTATTGAAGTTCATTTGTCGAATATTCATCAACGTGAAGCCTTCCGCAAGCATTCTTATTTATCGGATCTAGCAACCGGCGTTATCTGTGGACTTGGCCCCCTTGGCTATGAATTGGCCCTTAAGGCAGCTCAGCAGCAACTGCAGGCGCCTACGCACTAAGTTGATCGGCTCATTGCAACCCTATATGTCCCTTAAAAAACCATCATCCCGCGCAGTCGTTCAATCTCCCTACAGCTTCATTCAGTAAGCAGAAAGTAAATGGCTATGGACTTAAGAAAACTCAAAACCTTAATAGATCTCGTTGCCGATTCAGGTATTTCTGAGCTCGAAGTGAATGAAGGCGAAGACCGAGTGCGCATTGTGAATACCCGCGATGCCCATGCATCTGGCGCGCACAATCTTAGTCATGCCGCAAGCAGCTTAAATTTACATGCGCCCGCAGTGAATCCCAATACGCTTGCGAGCGCGGCTGCCGATGCAAATCAGGGCAAAGCGCTCGAAGAAGATCAGCCTGCGGCTGAAGGTGTTATTGCCCGCTCACCCATGGTAGGCACTTTTTACCGCGCACCAAATCCAGAATCGCCTAATTTTGTGCAAGTCGGTGATTCCGTTACTGTTGGTCAAACCCTCTGCATTATTGAGGCTATGAAGTTGTTAAATGAGATTGAAGCCGAGACTGCTGGTGTCATCAAGCAAATTTTGTGCGAAAACGGCCAAGGGGTTGAGTATGATCAACCCCTCTTTGTAATTGTTTAATTTACTTTTCCGAAAAGCATATGTTTGACAAAATTTTGATTGCCAATCGTGGTGAGATTGCTCTGCGCATTCAACGCGCCTGTCGTGAACTGGGCATTAAAACTGTAGTGGTCTACTCAGTTGCAGATAAAGAAGCGAAGTACGTAAAGTTGGCTGATGAAGCAGTATGCATTGGACCCGCACCTTCGCCTTTAAGTTACCTGAATATGCCAGCCATTATTTCTGCAGCCGAAGTTACTGATGCTGAAGCAATACATCCTGGCTATGGCTTTCTTTCTGAAAATGCCGACTTCGCCGAGCGGGTTGAAAAATCAGGCTTTGCATTTATTGGCCCTCGGCCTGAAACGATTCGCCTGATGGGCGATAAAGTCTCGGCTAAACGAGCCATGATTAAAGCAGGCGTACCCTGTGTTCCCGGCTCAGAGGGGGCCCTGCCCGAAAATCCAAAAGAAATTATTGCAACTGCTAAGCGCGTTGGTTATCCCGTCATTATTAAAGCTTCAGGCGGTGGTGGTGGACGAGGTATGCGTGTTGTACACACCGAGGCAGCGCTTATTAATGCGGTTAATATGACCCGTGAAGAAGCGGGACGGGCTTTCGGTAATCCTGAAGTCTATCTCGAAAAATTTCTCGAGAAACCGCGGCATATTGAAATTCAGGTTTTATCCGATAGCTACGGTAATGCAGTTTGGTTGGGTGAACGTGACTGCTCCATGCAGCGACGGCACCAAAAAATTCTTGAGGAAGCGCCAGCCCCTGGAATTGATCGACGGTTGATCGCAAAAATTGGCGAGCGGTGTGCCGAGGCCTGCAAAAAAATGGGTTACCGTGGTGCGGGTACCTTTGAATTTTTATATGAAAACGGTGAATTCTTTTTTATTGAAATGAATACCCGGGTGCAAGTGGAGCATCCCGTAACCGAAATGATTACGGGCATTGATATTGTGCAAGAACAAATCCGCATTGCCGCTGGCCTCAAATTAGCCTTTCGTCAAAAAGATATTGTCTTTCAAGGTCACGCCATTGAATGTCGCCTGAACGCTGAAGATCCATTTAAATTTACGCCCAGCCCAGGGCGTATTTTGTCTTGGCATATGCCAGGTGGGCCTGGTATTCGGGTGGATTCTCATGCCTATAGTGGTTATGTCGTGCCCCCGAATTATGATTCCATGATTGGCAAGTTAATTTCTTATGGCAAAACCCGCGAGCAGGCCATTCGACGGATGCGTATTGCTTTATCGGAAATGGTCATTGATGGAATTCAAACGAATGTCCCCCTCCACCGCGAGCTCATGCTAGATCCCAATTTTGTTGAAGGTGGAACGAGCATTCATTATTTAGAACATCGCCTTGAGGAACAAGCGGCAAGCCGCGGCAAAAGTTAATCGTGTCTTATCGTGAGCTTATTTTCATGGTGGCAGCTGAAATTGCTGAACCCCTTGGAGATGCCTTACTTGAATTAGGGGCGCTCTCGGTTACGGTTGAAGACGCAAGCGCAGGAGGTTACGATGAAAGCCCGCTTTATGGCGAGCCTGGACTAGCCCCAGATCTGCAAGCATGGGAACGCTCCACGGTTACAGCGCTCTTTTCCCCTCTACCTGATGATGAGAATGATGAACCAGCGGCCATCTTGAACGCTTTAACTGCCGCAGGTTTCGCATTAGCGCCACCCCTAGTAAAAATGGTCGCCGAACAAGATTGGGTGCGCCTCACCCAAAGTCAATTTGAGCCCATTCAAATTGGTCGGCGCATTTGGATTGTGCCGTCTTGGCATGAAGCACCAATTGATCCAAGCGCAATTTGCTTAGCCCTCGATCCTGGCCTCGCCTTTGGTACTGGCAGTCATCCGACCACACGGCTCTGTTTGCAGTGGCTAGAAAGTCAATTTAATTTACATCACCGTAGTCTCTTGGATTACGGTTGCGGCTCCGGGATTTTGGCCATTGCAGCAAAAAAATTGGGTTGCGAACCCGTGCTCGGAATTGATATTGACCCCCAAGCCATTATTGCTGCAACTAATAATGCCGAAATAAACCACGAAGCAATTGATTTTGTCTTGCCCGATAGTGCAAGCATGGTCGCGCCAGCGCAGTTTGATATTGTGATGGCAAATATTTTAGCCAACCCCCTGCAAGTGCTAGCGCCATTACTCATCAGTCGTTTGCGTCGAGGAGGACACCTTATTCTCTCTGGCATCTTAGCGCGGCAGGCCATCGAAATCTCAGCAACCTATGGCCAGTGGCTAAACCTCACAGTGGCGGGTGAAAGTGAAGGTTGGGTTTGCATGCATGGAATCTTGCCGCTTAAATTAGTCCCGACTGGGTCTAGATCGCCAATGAGCTCCCCTAAAAAATCTTGGCTTCTCTATATTTTACTGAGTAGCTTACTGGTGTTGATTTTGCTCATCGGTGGCAGTCATTTATTTCGAGCACCCCTACTCCGCTCACTTGCTCCACAAGTTGATGAAAAAATAAATCCCCTGACAAATATCGCTTTTACTGCCGCATTAAAAGTAAATACGCTCCTGTGTAAATTCCTCAGTTGCAAGGAAGCACCGATTAAGGCGTTTGAGGCATGGAAGATAGATTCGGCTAGCTTGGGCATGGAAGATAAAAATAATGTCTCTAAAGAGGCTGAGATCGCCTCTATTTTGTCTTTTGAATTACAAAATCGTTTGTTATTACCTGTAGCGTGGCCCAATGTGGAACTGACGATCAGTGATTCGGCAGAAAATACCCTGAGTCGAATTGAATTACCTCCGACAGCCTGGCTACCAACTCAGTTTCAAACTGACCATGCCGATTATTTACAAACTGGAGCGTCAGCTGGCCTAAAGGTTAGTTGTGCTTTACCCCTGAAATTACCAGCTCAAGCTGCTGGCTATCGCTTACGCATTGTGTATCCTTAATTTTTACCTCTTCTTTATTTGGAAAGTACAACATGGCTAGTTTGATTTGTGGTTCGGTGGCTTATGACACCATCATGAACTTTGAAGGTCGCTTTCAGGAGCAAATTCTCCCGGATCAAATTCATATTTTGAATGTCGCCTTTCTGGTGCCAAAAATGCGGCGCGAATTTGGTGGTTGTGCCGGCAATATTGCCTATAACCTGAAATTATTGAACGGCGAACCCATCATCATGGCTGCCGTTGGCAGTGACGCTAAGCCTTACCTTGAGCGCTTAAGTCGACTCCAAATTGATATCACCCATATTCGCCAAATACCAGAGTCATTTACCGCCCAAGCGATGATCACCACTGATTTAGCCAATAATCAAATTACTGCCTTTCACCCTGGCGCTATGAATGATTCCCACCTCAATTTAGTGGCACAGGTGTTAGAGGAATGTAAGCGCGTAAAAAAACCGTTGCCTACTTTAGGTATCGTTGCTCCCGATGGCCGGCAAGGTATGTGGGAGCATTGCCATCAATTAGCTGCGGCAGAAATTCCTTTTATTTTTGACCCTGGCCAAGGTTTACCCATGTTTAATGGGAAAGAGTTACTAGAGCTCACAGCCCTAGCTAGTTATTTAGCAGTGAATGACTATGAAGCCGAGATGCTGGCGCAACGCACGGAGATGTCTTTGGAGCAACTGGCTGAACGGGTGCAAGCGTTAATTGTGACTAAAGGGTCTGCAGGAGCAACCATTTATAACGCGGGTAAGCAATTGGAAATTCCCGTAGTAACAGCAGCAGCGCTAATTGACCCAACGGGTTGTGGCGATGCGTTTCGTGCAGGCTTGCTCTACGGTATCAATCAAGGCATGGATTGGAAAACGACCGGTAATTTAGCCAGTCTCATGGGATCAATCAAAATTGCCCATCAAGGTCCACAAAACCATCAGCCATCTGCCGCCGAAATTGCTGACCAGTTTGTTCAAGCCTTTGGGTATCGCTATTAATTAACAGCAATTTACCCAATAAAAAGGGGTCCCGAAGGACCCCACCAAGCAACTATACGTCCATGAGCGTCAGAAAACTCGAAACTTAAGGACGACTACCGGTTGGGAAGGGCCATGCGGCTGCAGGATTTAACGCAGTTTGCGTTGAGGCTGCGGCTGCTTTAGCCGCGGGCTTTTTTGCTGCTGAGCCCGCTTTCTTCTTGGCGGCAGGTTTTTTAGTTACTTTTTTTTTGCAACTTTCTTCTTAGCAGCTTTTTTAGCAGGCTTTTTCTTAGCAGCTTTTTTAGCGGCAGGA
>CANKKB010000121.1 GCA_947482555.1 Burkholderiaceae bacterium
TCACTGATGATGTCATCAAGGCTTTAAATAATCTAAAGTAAGTTTCATGCCCACCGCCATCGAGCTGGCTAAACAGTTTCAAGCGGAGTTGGTGGGCGACGGCTCTGCGCCGTTAAGGGGTGTAGCCCCACTAGAATTGGCTCAAGCCGATCAAATTGCTTTTCTATCAAACCCACTTTATCGTCAACAAGCCCTAGATAGTGCCGCTGGTATCTTGATTGTTAATAGGGCTGATCTAGAGTTTATACAAGCTGCCAGCGCTAAACCACGTTCTTTTATTGTGGCGAAAAATCCCTATGCTACTTTTGCCCGCATTGCGCAATTATTTGTGGGTAACTTGAATAAATTGTATACGCCCGGAATTCATACACAAGCTGCTGTGGATGTGTCGGCCACGGTGCCATCTTCATGTCATATTGGACCTTTTGTACAAATTGCTGCAGGTGTGGTCCTGGGCGAGCGGGTGACTATAGTAGGAAATACCTCCATTGGTAGAGGTGTTCGTATTGGCAGCGATAGCGTGCTATACCCAATGTCGACGATTTATCATGGTTGTGAAATTGGTGCACGTTGCATTATTCATAGTAGTACTGTGATTGGGGCGGATGGCTTTGGTTTTGCACCCGATTTTTCTGCGACTGGTGGCGAGTGGGTCAAAATTCCGCAAACCGGTCGGGTAGTGCTAGAAGATGATGTGGAAATTGGCTCTTCGACTACCATCGATCGTGGAGCGATGAATGAAACCCGGATTGGAGCTGGTTGCAAGATTGATAATCAAGTACAAATTGGCCATAACGTGCAAATCGGCGCACATACTGTTGTGGCCGGCTGTGTTGGAATTTCCGGTAGCACAACGATCGGTAGCCACTGCATGATTGGGGGCTATGCTAATTTTGCAGGACATTTAAAAATTGCCGATCGGACTACGGTTTCGGGAGGCACGTCAATTATTCGCTCCATTATTGAGCCAGGCCAGCACTTTACCGGGGTCTATCCCTCAATGCTGCATGCGGCCTGGGAGAAAAACGCCGCAATCTTGCGCGGACTGGATAAAATACGCCAACGTTTGCGCTTTTTGGAACGCGGTAAATCTCCCACTAATACTTAATTATTCCCCTACTTGTATTTCTCCGAATAAAGAATCTCTATGACCCAGCCCATCACGATTGATATTAATCAGATTCTGCAATTACTGCCGCATCGTTATCCTTTTTTATTAGTCGATCGGGTATTGGATTTGGTACCCCGGGTCAGTATTCGGGCGTTAAAAAATGTCACCATGAACGAGCCTTTTTTTCAAGGACATTTTCCTGGGTTACCAGTAATGCCTGGTGTGCTCATCATTGAAGCGCTAGCACAAACCGCAGCTCTCCTCACTTTTTCCGAATCTCAGCAAGAAGACTCCTTATATTATTTTGCCGGTATCGATGGCGCACGCTTTAAAAAACCAGTAGTACCCGGCGATCAACTAATCATGACTGCACTTTATGAGCGTGAACGTGCAGGCATTTATAAGTTTCAAGTAAGCGCAACTGTTGACGATAAATTGGTTGCTGAAGCTAACATTACCTGCGCAGTGCGCAAAAAAGGTGTTTAATGGCGCGCATTCATGCAACGGCGATTATTGACCCGCTAGCGAAAATTGGCGATAAAGTTGAAATTGGCCCTTATGCTGTGATTGGTCCCGAAGTCGTGATTGGCGCCGGTAGCAAAATTGGTTCGCATACGGTCATTGAGGGGCGGACCACTTTAGGTATTAATAACGTGATCGGTCATTTTGTCGCCCTTGGTGGCGCACCCCAAGATATGAAATATCGCGGCGAGCCAACCCAACTAACCATTGGCGACCGAAATACGATTCGTGAATTCACGACTATTCATATTGGCACTGCACAAGATGAAGGAGTTACGCGCATTGGCAACGATAATTGGATTATGGCCTATGTGCACATCGCCCATGACTGTCAAATTGGTAACCACACTATTTTTGCTAGTAATGCGCAAATTGCCGGCCATGTAGAGGTTAATGACTGGGCGATTTTGGGTGGCATGACTGGCGTACATCAATTTGTGCGTATCGGTCAACATGCGATGTTAGGTGGAGCCTCAGCATTAGTGCAAGATATCCCGCCATTTGTTATTGCTGCTGGCGATAAAGCTACGCCACATGGTATTAACACCGAAGGCTTGAAACGGCGCGATTTTTCAGCGGCAACGATTACAGCTTTACGTCAAGCTTATAAATTACTATATAAAGATGGCCTTAGTTTTGAAGAAGCTAAATTGGCAATTCAAGCACTGTCTGTTAGCCCAGGCTTAGATGCTGCCACTATCAGCAAACTGACAGAATTTCATGATTTTATTGCCGCCTCTACCCGCGGCATCATTCGTTAGGCTTACTTTGCCAACCTTGGCATGTGTCGCAGGCGAACCCTCGGGTGATTTATTAGCAGCTTCGAGCCTGCAGGTATTAAAACAAATTCCGGCGATGGCGGGCTTAGAGATATATGGTATTGGCGGTCCCCTCATGCAGGCGCAAGGTCTCAAATCGGTGTGGCCAATGGAAACCTTGAGTGTGCGTGGGTATGTTGAGGCCTTAAAGCAACTGCCTGCCATTCTGCGGGTACGAAAAGCACTACTGAACGATTTATTAAGCGCTAAACCCCCGAATGTTTTTTTGGGGGTTGATGCCCCAGATTTTAATTTAGGGGTAGAGGAAAAATTACGTGCGGCTGGTATACCGACTGTGCATTTTATTTCACCATCTATTTGGGCCTGGCGCGGTAGCCGTATTAAAAAAATTAAACGTGCAGTTGATCATATGCTGTGTATTTTTCCATTTGAAAAAGCCATTTATGAAGCTGCGGGTATTCAGGCTACTTATGTGGGTCATCCTTTGGCGAGTGCAATACCCCTTGAGCCAAATGTGCCGGCTGCGCGAGCCCGCCTACTCACAATTGCTCCTAGTCTGCAGAGCTTAATGACAGCACGAGTAGTAGCTATTTTGCCAGGCAGTCGTACGTCGGAAATTGATTTAATTGCGCCAGTTTTTTTTGCAACTATACCTATATTGGCTCAACAACTTAAGGGCGAGTCACCCATCTTTGTTGTACCTATCGCTGCGCCACATTTAAAACCAGCTTTAGAGCGACTTCGACTAGAGGCTTTGGCACAACATCCACATTTACAAATTCATTTACTTGATGGTCAGGCTGATCTTATTTTAGAGGCTGCTGATGTCGTGTTGATTGCTAGCGGCACTGCTACGTTGCAAGCGGCCCTATGGAAAAAGCCCATGGTCATTTCGTATCGGGTACCTTGGCTTACGGCACAAGTAATGAAGCGACAAGCTTATTTACCCTATGTTGGTCTGCCAAATATTTTGTGTGGAGAGTTTGTAGTGCCCGAGTTATTGCAAGCGCAGGCTAAACCACAGGCCTTAGCTAAAGCCCTACTAGATTGGCTGCAACATCCCGATAAAGTCGCTACCTTGCAACAGCGTTTTACAGCACTGCACAATGAATTACGTCGACCAACTGCTTTATTAGTTGCCCAAGTACTCGCTGAAATGATATCTAAACGATGAGGGCTAAGAGATGAGTTCGCAATCAATTTCCTTCTACTCGGCGATTGAGGAGGGGACGTGGATTTGTGGAGTAGATGAAGCCGGCAGAGGACCATTGGTTGGTGCGGTCTTAGCTGGGGCCGTACTCTTAAATCCACTGCAACCGATTTTGGGCTTAAAAGATTCAAAAAAATTAACCCCAGCTAGGCGTGAATTTTTATACGCTGAAATTATGCTTAAGTCTAAAGCATGGGGCGTTGGCGAAGCTAGTCCACAAGAGATTGATCAATTGAATATTTTGCAGGCCACGATGCTAGCGATGCAACGTGCGATTGAAAATTTAGTCGTCGCTTTAGGTGCTTGGCCTGATAAAGCACTGATTGATGGAAATCGCTGCCCGGTCTTGCCGATTGCAGCTGAGGCAATTATTAAAGGCGACATCAAAGAACAGGCGATTTCAGCCGCTTCGATTTTAGCTAAGGTAAGTCGTGATCGACAAATGGATGATCTCCATGCGCGCTTTCCTCAATACGGTTTTAACCAGCATATGGGGTATCCAACCCCATCCCATTATGCCGCCTTAACTGAGTTTGGAATTTGCCCAGAACACCGTATGAGTTTTGGACCAGTACGGCGGGTAATAAATGGTGAAGCCCCATGAATCTATTTGGTAATGCCGAAGTTGAGTTCATCAGCTCAAAAGACAATGCACTACTCAAACAAATACGCTTGTTACAAGCGCTTGGAAGCAAAGGTCAGAAGCAACGTTTGGCAAATTCTCAAGCGGTGCTGGAGGGGGTACATTTATTGCAAACCTGGGCTGGAGATCCTAGTTTAAGTACCGTGCTGACGAGTGCAGCTGGCTTAGCTAATCCAGAAATCCTAGAGTCGCTAGAACGCCATTTGGCCTTATGTCCGCAAACCCGCTTAGTTGAGCTAGATATTGCACTATGGGACTCAATTAGTGAGCTAGAGAATGCTCCCCATTTTCTGGGTTTGGTGCAGCTACCCGATTCCGTTATTCAGCCTATTGCTAAGCAATTCATACTAAGCGAAGATGTGGTGGTTCTAGAGGGCATTCAAGATGCTGGAAATGTTGGCGCCATTTTGCGCACTGTGGCAGCAACTGGTGTGAAAACGGTTGTGGCTTTAAGGGGCTGTGCTCATTTATGGTCCAGTAAAGTATTGCGGGCAGGGATGGGCGCTCACCATCAACTCACTTTATTTGAAGATTGGACAATAGTCAATCTCATGCAGCATCTTGAAACGCCATTGTTGATCACGGCTGCCGAAGCGAAGACAGATTTATACACCTTGCAAACACAATTAAAAAATCCGGTAGCTTGGGTTTTTGGGAGCGAAGGCCACGGTGTTTCTGCAGAGCTACGCACCCAAGGCCAACTCGTGCGAATTCCGCTAGCAGCAGGAGTTGAATCCTTAAATGTAGCTACTGCCGCTGCAGTATGTTTATTTGAAGCTGTGCGTGTGCGCAGCTGCACATAACAATATTTAGCTTATAACGTTTTATCCGATTTAATGGCTTGCAAGATCGTGGTTGCAATTTCTTCAATCGACTTACTGGTAGTCGCAATCCAGGGAATTGATTCGCGGCGCATCATTGCGGTTGCCTCATTAATTTCATAGCGACAGTTTTCTAATTTAGCGTAATTACTTCCCGGACGTCTTTCATTGCGAATTTCAGCAAGTCTCTCGGGATCAATCATTAAGCCAAAGATTTTTTGTGGAAACGCACGTAAATCTTGCGGCAATTTACCCCGCTCAAAATCTTCGGGAATGAGAGGGTAGTTAGCTGCTTTTAGGCCATATTGCATGGCTAGATAAAGACTAGTTGGGGTTTTGCCAACCCTGGAAACGCCGACCAAAATAACATCAGCAGAGGCTAGATTTTGATTGGACTGCCCATCATCATGGGCGAGCGAATAATTGATTGCTTCAATTCGATTTTTATAAGCATCGGTATCGGCATTGTGGTGCAAGCGGTTAATGGCATGGGTCGATTTTTGGCCTAATAATTGCTCTAGGGGTGCGACAAAGGTTTGAAACATATCGAGCACTAAACCTTCCGCTTTGGCCACAATGCTGTTCATTTCAGGATTGACAAGGGTAGTGAAAATAATTGGCTTAAAGCCTTTGTCTTGGCAGGCCTGATTAATCGTTTCTAGGGCTTTATAGGCCTTTTCTGGACTATCGACAAAGGGGATGCGGATTTGCTTAAAGCTGAGCTCAAATTGCGCCAAAATTGATTGGCTAAAGTTTTCGGCCGTAATACCAGTGCCGTCTGAGACGATAAAAACGAGCCTAGGGAGGTTTGTCATAGGTGAGGGCTTAATTATGGCAGTTTTAGGCTGAATGAGATAGGCGGAGCACTACAATAGAGATTAATGAAGTATGCCGCATTTTTGCTGGCCGCTGAACCGCTTTCTTTATTTTTTGTGAGTGTATTTATGTCCAA
>CANKKB010000122.1 GCA_947482555.1 Burkholderiaceae bacterium
AACTATGGCCGCACCAATGGAAGCAATGAGTAATGAAAGCCGCGTTTTTCATCCACCAGTCGATTTTGCCAAAAATGCGGCAATTTCCGGTATGGCTGCCTATCAGAAATTATGTGCTGAGGCTGATGCAGATTACGAGGGGTTTTGGGCTCGTTTGGCAAAAGAAAATTTATATTGGAAGAAGCCGTTTACTAAAATCCTTGATGAATCAAAAGCGCCATTTTATAAATGGTTTGAGGATGGCTTAACCAACGCTTCTTATAATTGCCTCGATCGCAACATTGAAAAAGGTGATGGTAAAAAAACAGCGATTATTTTTGAAGCCGATGATAGTACTGTAACAAAAGTAAGTTACGAGGATTTACTCGGGCGAGTTTGCCAATTTGCTAATGCATTACGCAAGATGGGAATTCAATCTGGCGATCGCGTCATTATTTATATGTCGATGTCTATCGAAGGCATTATTGCTATGCAAGCTTGCGCCCGAATTGGTGCAACACACTCGGTAGTATTTGGTGGTTTCTCAGCAAAATCATTACAAGAACGCATTGTCGATGTGGGCGCTGTCGCGGTGATCACTGCTGATGAGCAAATGCGTGGCGGCAAAGAGTTGCCCTTAAAAGTCATTGTTGACGAAGCACTGGCATTGGGTGATTGTGAAAAAGTAAAAAATGTCATTGTTTATAAACGCACTGGCAGAACCATTCCAATGCAGGCTGGGCGCGATACCTGGTTGCATGATGCGATGGCCGGACAACCCACTACCTGTGAACCTGAATGGGTTAGTGCAGAACATCCCTTGTTTGTTCTCTATACCTCGGGCTCAACTGGTAAACCCAAAGGGGTTCAGCACTCTACAGGCGGTTATTTATTGTGGGCAATTCTCACAATGAAATGGACTTTTGATATTAAGCCAAATGATATTTTTTGGTGTACCGCTGATATCGGTTGGGTGACAGGACATTCCTATATTACTTATGGCCCATTAGCGGTAGGTGCTACTGAGATTGTATTTGAGGGCGTTCCTACTTATCCCAATGGAGGCCGTTTTTGGGAAATGATTCAAAAACATAAAGTCAGTATTTTTTATACCGCTCCAACCGCAATTCGCTCTTTAATTAAAGCAGCAAGCGTGGACGAGAAAATTCATCCGAATAAATATGACTTATCCTCATTGCGCTTATTGGGTTCAGTTGGTGAGCCGATTAATCCTGAGGCATGGATGTGGTACTACGAACAAGTCGGCGGTTCGCGTTGCCCGATTACTGACACCTTCTGGCAAACCGAAACCGGTGGCCATATGATTTCTCCATTACCCGGTGCAACGCCAATGGTGCCAGGGTCATGTACTTTGCCATTGCCTGGCATTATGGCAGCGATTGTGGATGAGGCTGGTCATGATGTGCCCAATGGCCATGGTGGAATTTTGGTCGTAAAGCGGCCATGGCCCGCCATGATTCGCACTATTTGGGGTGACCCCGACCGTTTTGTCAAAGCCTACTTTCCCGAAGAGTTGGGGGGTACTTTGTATTTAGCTGGCGATGGAGCAATACGCCATAAAGAGACGACCTATTTCACGATTACTGGCCGCATTGATGACGTGCTTAATGTCTCTGGTCATCGCATGGGTACGATGGAGATTGAATCTTGCTTAGTGGCTAACCCCTTGGTTGCCGAAGCTGCAGTAGTAGGGCGCCCCGATGAAATGACGGGTGAAGCTATTTGCGCTTTTGTGGTTTTAAAAGGCGGCAGACCTACTGGCGATCAAGCCAAAATGATCGCAACTGAGCTACGTAATTGGGTTGGCAAAGAAATTGGCCCGATTGCAAAGCCAAAAGATGTGCGTTTTGGCGATAATCTGCCTAAAACTCGCTCGGGCAAAATTATGCGCCGTTTACTTAGGGTGATTGCCAAGGGTGAGGAGATTACCCAAGATACCTCGACTTTAGAAAATCCAGCTATTTTGGATCAGCTAAAAGAAACGATATAAAGCCTGTAGATCGGGCAAGAAGCATCATCCATTCTCTTGGGATTCCGATAAGCGTATAGAATTACGGGTTCCGGAGAGATGGATGAGCGGTTTAAGTCACACGCCTGGAAAGCGTGCGTAGGGTTAAACCTACCGCGGGTTCGAATCCCGCTCTCTCCGCCAAACCATAAAATACAGTAATAAAGTCATTTAATACAATGACTTGTAGAAAACAATAGAAATTGATTCAACCTATGTTTTCAACCCATGTCTAATTTAGATGTGTTCGCATAAGAACGTACTTGTAATTTCTCCTCCTTCCATTACCTTCCTTCGTGCTAATGATCAAGGAAAAACCATGAAAAAGGTATGTATCTCTATCCGTGTATTCATCACCAAACTATTTGCAACCAGCAATACAGCGAACCTCTATGGGTCCGGCATCCCGTAAGGCGGAGTTTCGAACTGAGTCAAGAGTTACATGAATGGGATCCAGATTTTGCGCAATCGCATCTTTAATAATAGGTGTTTCACGAAAAACCATAATGCATTGGCAAACGGCAATTATTGTTAAAACAGATTTGGTATATCGATCAATGTTCATATAGCATCCTTGGGTTTGATTGGTTAAAAAAAGAAGTATTGCAGCGCTGCTCAGTAAAAGTATACGAGCAAGATGATGAATCGGGAGCTATGATGAAATTACTTTGCAGTGCATTAGCCTGGGAACCCCTAGCACTGAATGCCTGAAGAGCTTGACTTGGTTTGCCTGTGATTTTTTATTGGGTTAATTTCCTATTTTCAAGAATAAATAACTGTGTTAGGATTTAGTCCTAAATTTTCTATATTTCATTAAAATGATAACTAAAAAAGGGTACATGAAGATTTACTCACTGATACTAGCTATTGGATTAACTAGCCTTACAGCACCATCTTTTGCTCAGTCTAAATTTGAAGGCTTTTATGGTCAGGTCGGTGTTGGCTTTGAAGGCATTAATCCTAGCCTGACAAACTCTCCCTTAGTCATTAGCGGAGCTAATACTGGCACCATTCCCCTTTCTACTTCTGCTAGTACAACATCAGGGGCTACGGGAAATGTTGCTGTGGGATACACCACAGCAGTTAATAAAGACTTTACTTTGGCCCTTGGTGTTGAGTACTATCCTGTGAATAGCCAGTCGGGCAACTTCTCTGCCACCGCACTTGGTAATACTTTTAATGGTACCTACCAAAAACAAAATGTCTATAACATTTACCTAGCCCCCGGTATGAATATCGGTAAAGATGGTTTGGGATATTTCAAAGTCGGCTATACGAGTAGTTCGGTTAAATATACTTTACAAAGTGATAGCTCGACTGATACGTTAACAGGCTATTCATTAGGCCTTGGCTATAAACAATTCTTTATGGGTAATTGGTATGGCTTTGGTGAAGTTAACTACTTTACTTATGGAAATTTAACTTCTACTAGTAAAGCCCAAGTTAGCGGAACAGCAGCGTCCCTATCAACTACCTTTAGTGCCAATGTCTATAACCTATTGGTAGGTATTGGCTATAAGTTTTAGTAAACAAATAGTTAAGGTATAAATTATACCTAGCTATATAACTAGTCTGTTAGCTTGGAGTAAGTTGAATTAATAAAGATACTCCATTCACAATGGTTATAGACCGTCAAGAAGCTTTGAGTTTTTTAGGTTTATGGATTCATAGTGGCCCAGAAGCCGCATCGACCAGGGCCTAGAATACTTAAGTCTAATTAGGTGAGCACGGCCACTTTTGAGCTAGAGCATCAAAGACTAAAGAAGCATAGACTTCCTTCATTCTCTTTGGCTGAGTTTCAACATAATTCTTTACAGCTATCAGCCTATCTCTAATATTCATATTATTCGGAACGCAGATTTTTTTATCGTAATGAGCATTGTCCTCAACCCCCAGGATTATCCCGACGCACAATCCTTGATTGAAACTTGCTTCTCCCGTTTTGCCTACTAAAAGCCTATTACATTCAAGATTTAATTTAGCCGTAGTTAGGTCAGGCATTATATTAGGACCCGACCCTGCAAAGGAGTTCATGAAGAATGCGGCCAAGATTACAAACAATAGATTTAAGTCCATATTTTTCTTCATATCGATAGCGTAACAAAAAACTACCCGAAGGTGGTTTTGATCTTTCTTGGTGGCCCGGGGCGGGATCCAAGATGAAAAAAACTGCTAAAGTGCTAAAGAATTAACTAACTAAAGACTAAGATGCGTCATTTTAAAAAATTCATATTAACTATTGCATTGGCTTTGATAGCCTCGGTATCTTTTGCTCATCTGCCTCAAGCTTAGAAAAAATTAAATCACTTATTGAAGGCTCATACAATCTTGCGGAATAGACAGATGGTAATACACGGCTTTACCTCGCGCGTTATTTACCCCCGTTATTAGTACTTTAAGTAACAGATTTTACGGCCCACTATTTGTATCTCGTTCATAATTAATTTTTGCTTATAGGGTAAAGGGATGCATGAAAATTTCATCAAGATTTAAAGCGCTAACTAAATGTAAGATTATGAGAAAATTATGTGGTATAGCCTCGCAATAATTATTGCCAATGCATTGCTTGCTTCTTCGGTATGGGCATTGCCTGATGGATTTGTTTATGTTGATCAGGAGATTCCTGGAATTCGGGTTGAGTTGTTATATGCAAGCAGCAATAATTTCGTCGGCCGCCCTATTAATGGCTATGTTAGTAAAAAAGCTGTCTTAACCAAACCAGCAGCCAGGGCACTTGCCGATGTTCAAGCTGACCTCAAACTATTTGGGCTGGAATTATTTATCTTTGATACGTATCGGCCACAAAGAGCGGTTGATGAATTTATTACTTGGGCCAAAGATCTAAAAGATATACGCACAAAAGCAGAGTATTACCCCCGAGTGGCAAAAGAAAATTTATTTTCCGAGGGTTATATTGCCGATCGCTCTGGCCACAGCAGGGGAAGCACTATCGATTTGACGATTGTTTCGTCATCCTCACCATTTAAACCACTGAATATGGGTACTAATTTTGATTTCTTTGGGTCAGAGTCATGGCCAAAATTCGCTGGGGCATCGCCAGAACAAAGGGCAAATCGACTACTACTTAGAACGCTTATGCTCAAACATGGTTTTAAGCCATATGAGATGGAATGGTGGCATTTCACCTATGAAAAGGAGCCATTTCCTGAGACTTATTTTGATTTTGTCGTCGATTAAGTGTTTTTAGCTAGCCCCCCAAGGGCCTGCATAAAAGTAAGGTAACCTATTTTTCTAAATACTGATATTATTTTTAAAATAATAAATAATTAGGGACAAGTTTGTCGTACTTCTTAAGATTTTTCATGATTTTGGTCTTTTTTGGCACAAGCTCCAGTGTGTTTGCACAGTCTCGTTTTGAGGATAGCTTTACCCAAATGGGGGTAGGCTATGAAGTTTTAAAGTATTCATTTACAGGCGGCACGATTACTGAAGGCCAATTTCAGGGGCTTCCTTATACTGCTTCTGCACCCAACTCGAACAGCTTAACCCTTTCGGCTTCTACGGGCTATAGTTTTTTATTGCACCCCAATTTCTTATTGGGCTTTGGCGCTGAATATAACTTAATTGATTCAAAAAGTTCTAGCTATACGATTACTGCTCCAGGTGCAAGTGGAGGGGGCCAATTTAAACAAGGGAGCGCAACCAATTGGGTATCCGCTATCAGGGGCCAAGATTACAACGTATATGTAGCGCCTGGATATCCTATTGGGCTTGATAAATTGGTGTTTGTCAAGCTAGGTTATGCTAGTACGAAAATGTATTCTGGTGATGGCGATTACGATATGGTTAGAGGGCCCTTAGTTGGCCTTGGCTATAAACAAGTGATTGCTGATTTTGATTGGATTATTAAAGGCTATATCTATGGCTATGGTGAAGCAAACTACATTAAATATGGCAATGTTTATACCTCTGGTGGAACTGGATCTTATGCTGCTAATGCAGCTAAT
>CANKKB010000123.1 GCA_947482555.1 Burkholderiaceae bacterium
AAAGCGCATGATTTGATCGAGCGTAAAACCGAGCAAGGCAAATTGGAAAATAGCCAGGCCATCAACCAGCATATCCATCGAGCCCTTTTCAAGGTCGCTAGCATTCCAACCCCAAGGACTATCAGCTAATTTATCTAGCCAAATCATTAAGCCAAAATTAAGGGCGATGACGATCCAAAGAAGGGCTTTGGGGAGTAAAAAGACGCGGGTATTAGGAACGCTCATGATATTTTTTAAAGGTTAAAGGGTTTATCTTGATACTAAGAATTTATGCCAATAATTGCTTATATTCTACTAACTAAAAATGAGGTGAGGATTGGGCCAAGCCCTTTGCACTCAATTAGCTCGCGTTCTTCCAAAATAAAGTGACCGGTCAAGGCTTCCGCAGTAGCTGGGGTTATTTGGACTCGTCCGACCGCTGAGGTTGACTCCATGCGGCTTGCGGTATTTACAGTATTACCCCAAAGATCATAAGAGAACTTGGTAAAGCCGATTACGCCAGCAACCACTGGGCCTGAGTTGAGGCCAATGCGCATTTGTAGATCACCACCGTTGGCTTGATTAAATTCAGTTAAATCCTGATACATACCTAGTGCCATATCGGCCGCAATGATTGCATGATCTGAGCGCGGAATCGGCAAGCCACCTACTGCCATATAAGCATCGCCAATCGTTTTAATTTTCTCTAAACCCAATTCTTCTGCCCGTTTATCAAAGCGCGTAAATAAGTCATTCAATAATTTCACTAAATCGGCAGGCGACTTAGTCGAAGACATTTTCGTAAAGCCAACCAAGTCACTAAATAAAATAGTCACTTCAGGGTAAGATCCGGAAATATTTTTCTCACCCTTTTTGAGGCGCTCAGCAATTGGCTTAGGCAATATATTGAGCATGAGTTTTTCAGTTTTCATTTGCTCAATATTGAGTAATTCTTTTTCATGCTGCAAAAGGGCAATATGTTCCCGGTCTAAATCACGCAAACGCTTTTTTTCTAGCGAAGAAAAAACCCGCGCGCGTAATAAAACTGGATCGAATGGTTTAGGTAAATAATCTTCAGCGCCAATTTGAATACATTCCACCGTTTTTTCAAACTGTTCAGCACCAGACACCACAATGACTGGTAGATAACTGAGGGCCGGATCAGACTTGACAATATTTAACACCCCTAACCCATCTAATTCAGGCATTTCCATATCCAGCAGCATGAGATCAAACGATTCAGCCCGTACTTTTTCTAGTGCCTCGTTACCATCGCCAGCTTCGGTAATATTCGTAATGCCAACATTATTCAGTTCCCGAATTAACAGGCGCCTTAGGGTGCGACTGTCGTCAACCACCAATACTTTCATGAGCTTAGTTTGCTCAAGCACCTCGGGTGAAATATTTTTAAACATTAGATCGGTACTCATTAGCTTTGCGTCTCCTTGTTAAGGTCTTTGCAGTAATATGAAACACGATCTTCCTGTTGTACTTTGAAGGATTGATCATAGAGAATCGATTCCGATGAGCCAAGTAATAGGCAGCCACCATCGTCTGCTAGCTGAGAGCGCAATTTCCGAAATACTTTCGCTTTCGTTTCAGCGTTAAAGTAAATCAGCACATTGCGAATTAAGATTAAATCAAATTTGGGCATGACGGGCCACTCTTTAACGAGATTCAGGCTCTCAAAGCGAATCATTTGCTTAAGCTCACTGCTGATCTCATACTGACCACTTGGAAGACGCTTAAAGTGCCGCTTAATTTGTTCTTCGCTTAGGCCCCGTTTGACTTCTGTTTCCGAATAGATGCCATTGCGAGCTTGAGTTAAGGCTGGCTCTGAAATATCGGTGGCAATAAATTGAATTTTCCAAAAATAAAGCTCAGGAAAATGTTCACGTAAAAGAATGGCCAAACTAAATGGCTCTTGGCCAGTAGAGGCAGCCGCACACCAAATTGCGAGGGTTTTTGTTTCGCGTCGCTTAACAATTAACGCAGGAATAATCTTGGTCCGCAATGTTTCAAAGGGATATTTATCCCGAAAGAACATGGTTTCATTAGTGGTCATGGCATGAAACGATTGATGGTGCAAAACACTGAGTGGATTGACTAAGAGATGGGCAATCAAGGCGTGATGATCTTTGAAGTTATTTGCCCTGGCAATGACCGCTAAACGTGAGGCCACTAAGTATTCTTTGCTTTGATCTAGGGCAATTCCCAAATGCTCTTCTAGCATTTGGAAAAATAATTGAATATTATTTTGCAGGATAGTGAGCGCTTGAGCCATTATTTTCTTTGCGTCCGAAAGATAATTTCGTTCGGAATTTCACCCAAGGGCAAAATCTTTTCAGCTAAATTGGCATTGGCAATCGCGCCAGGCATACCCCAGATAACGCTCGTTTTTTCATCTTGCACTATCACGCTGCCATGCGCATTGACGATATCAACCGCGCCTTTCAGTCCGTCGTAACCCATGCCGGTTAAAACTAGAGCCAATAGATGACTGCCATAGATTTTTGCCGCGCTTCTAAAGAGCACATCCACTGCGGGGCGACAGGAGTTTTCAGGTGGGTCTTCATTGAGCATCATCACTACTTTGGCGCCTGATTTCCGCAACTCCAGATGTTTACCGCCGGGAGCAATATACGCCTTACCAGGAAATGCTTCTTGGCCGTGTTGCGCCTCTACCACTGGAATCACACCAACACTGGTTAACCTCGAGGCTAAGAGCTCAGTAAATTTGGGGGGCATGTGTTGGACGATAAAAATGGGCACACTTAAGGGCGCTTTCCAGGCCTCAAATATCTCCATTAAGGCAGCTGGTCCACCGGTAGAGACTCCGATACAAAGGGCTTCAATGCGGCTCGCGGGTAGACCGCTTGGTTTCGCAAAGATTTGTTGCTTAACTTCAGCAATGAGTTCTTTTGGCGGAATGATTTTGCCAGGCTTGACTGGAGTGGGTTTACATAAATCACGAATCTTGGGGATTAATTCATCTTCTAGTACCCGCATCGCTTCAGCCATATTAGTTTTGTCGCTTGGCTTACCAACATAATCGCTCGCGCCATTGGTTAATGCAGTAATCGTTGCTTCACCGCCCCGCTGTGTCAGCGAGCTAAACATAATGATGGGTAAATCGCGATCAAGCTTACGAATTTCTTTGAGCGCTGTTAAGCCATCCATTTTTGGCATCTCAACATCGAGGGTAATTAAATCGGGCTTAATACGGCCAATCATTTCGATGGCTTCAAGACCATTCTCAGCAGTGCCAACTACTTCAATATCAGCATGACGGAGGAGGGTGGTCATGATGATACGGCGCATAACAGCCGAATCATCGACAATCAGGACGCGAATTTTATCTTTAGGAGAAATCATTTGATTCATAAGGGTGGAATTAAAGCGGAATTATAGGCCTGCGAACTTGGATTACATTTATCCAAGCTAGTTAAACGCTTAATAATGCAGGCTTTCCTGAAAAGGCAATGCCCTTAATGAGCTGCTTGGGATCTAAAATTAACAGTAATTTTTCTGGTAATTTATGCACACCTAAGACTAGTTCACGCGACATTTTAGGAAAATTATTCGGTGGCGGCTCGAAGGTATCTTGCTCTAAAGGAATAATTTCCCCCACGTTATCTACTAACAAGGCAATTAACATACCTTCACATTGCAAAATAATACTAATCGTCTCTTGTTGATGTGAGGTATTTTCAAGCCCTAAGCGTTCATACATATCAATTGCGGGCACAAGTTGGCCACGCAAATTCATAATGCCGCGAACCGTTTTAGGACTTTTTGGTACGCGAGTTACGTCCAAGTTTTTATTCAATTCGAGCACATCGGTAGCAGTAATACCAAAATACAAGCCACCCAAATAGAAGGTCGCAAAGTCAGTAGTGGAGCTCATCGCAAGACATCCATATCAATGACTTCGGGGTAGGTCTTTTGATGTTCTTGTAAATTACGCATCATTAAGATTTCTTGTAAATCGATGACATTAATCACTTTTTCGCCCATGAGTACACAGCCCGCTAAGCCACGCTGAGGTGGATTAGCTGCTTGCAATTTCTTAGGTACATGAATAATGTCGTGTACTTGACTGACTACTAAGCCAATCGGCATTTGGTTGACATAATGAACGATGACAGATAAGGGTTGGGTAGGCGAATCAACCGAGGGTTGACCGCCTTCAATATAGTCATTCATGCGAATTAAATGCATGATGTGGTCACCATATTGCACCACCTCGCGACTCCCATTGCGCTGCACCCGACTGAGTGCAAAATTCTCTAAGCGCTCGACATTATCAAGGGGAATAGCAATGCGTTCTAAACCCGCTAATTCAAACAATAACATCGCGACTTCTTCTTCGCGCACTTGATCGAAGACGGTGTCGGGGTTAAGTGGGCGCGCTTGAATTTTCGCCACTAAGCCAGAATGAATGGCCATGCCATCGACATCCAAAATCAAGGCAACTCGGCCATCTCCCAAAATAGTCGCGCCAGCAAAATCAGGAATCCCTTTGAGTAGGGCGCCTAGTGGCTTAACTACGACTTCTTGCATGTTCAGTACTTCATCAACTACGAGACCAAAAGAGATACCCGAGGATTGCAAGATTGCGACATTAATCGCTTTTGCGCTATCGGGACCATGCTCACTTAATTTTAGTTGTTGATTTAAAAATAGTAGCGGTACGAGTTTGCCACGTAAGCGAAAGACTGGGGTACCATAAAAATCTTCCAAGCCGGTTGAATTAGTAGGATCAATGCGCACCATTTCGGAAATGCTATTTTGCGGAATTGCATAGCGCTCGCTTTCGCAGCGCACGAATAGCGCTGGCATGATCGCTAAAGTGAGCGGAATTTTTAAACGGATATTGGTGCCTTTACCGCGATGGCTATCAATTTCAATTGAGCCGCCAATGGCCGAAATATTATTTTTCACCACATCCATACCAACACCGCGACCCGAGAGGTTGGTGACGACTTGATTGGTAGAAAAACCAGGCAGGAAAATAAATTCCAACAACTGCATATCACTTAGTTTTTTGGCGTCTTCAAAACTGACTAATTTCTTATCGACTGCTTTTTGGCGTACCGCATCAAATTTAATACCACCGCCATCATCAGCAATTTCTATGACTACCATGCCATTCTCATGAATGGCTCGTAGTAAGACCTTACCGTTTTCGGGCTTGCCTTTAGCTAAGCGTTCAGCAGGGAGCTCAATACCATGGTCAACGCTATTACGAATAATATGGATAAGCGGGTCACGAATGCCATCAAGCAAAGTGCGATCGAGTTCGGTCTCGGCACCTTCTTGAATGAGGGTAACCTTTTTATGGCAATCATTGGCAATATCACGGACTAAGCGGGGAAACTTTGCCCACACCTGTGAGATAGGCTGCATGCGCGTTTTCATCATGCGCTCTTGCAACTCTAAGGTGAGTAAATCAATCGATCTGACGGTATTGGAAAAATTGTGATCACCAAATTCGGCAGTAAAAGGTAGCAAACGGTTGCGCGCTAGTACCATTTCGCTGACTAAATTCATTAACTTGTCGAGCAACTCTAAGTTAACTTTTACTGGGGCCGCTACTTCTGTGGTGCGTGCATTACCAGTTGGCGCTGCGGCATCTACCACCATTTCAGTATCAGTTGCAACTAGGCTGTCGCCCATTAAGGCTTCATCTGTAGCCTCTATATCTTCTGATTCAATTGCATCGAGGACTAAGTCTTCAGTCGTTTGAGCAGTTTCTATAGGGGGTGTAGAGGGCTGTGGCGTGGGTATAGCACCCCCATTCGCAAGGCTAAGTAATTCGGCGATCAGGAGAGCATCGTCACCGGCCGGTTCTGTATTGGCTACTTCAATGCCACTAATAATTTCCCGCAAAGCATCCAGCGCCATGAGCAGAGTACTGGTTTTTTGGGTATCGAGTGCTAAGTGCCCATCCCGAATTTTCCCTAACAGGCTTTCTCCTG
>CANKKB010000124.1 GCA_947482555.1 Burkholderiaceae bacterium
AAAAGACTTTTACAACTTGGCCTGATTCACACTAGCTTAATTTTAGTGTTAAGTTTTATCGCCAGCTTCTTTGTTGATGTGCAAGTACTCTTGCCTGCGCTTACTGGTGATAAGCCTCTGGGCATCGAGATTATTAAGCAAATGTATATCGTCTTAGGGATTGTGGTGGCACTCTATATTCCCATTGGGATGCTGATGTGGTTCTCACCAATTCTGGTAGGTTGGGAAGACATGCCGGTTACCCAAGCACTTTTTTCCAGTTGGATTGCTTGCTGGCGCAATCGCAGCGCCTTTATCATTTATTTATGCATATGGGGCGCATTGTTAGTGGCGGTGCCGTTGTTGCTCAGCACTGTGTTTGAGGCACTCAATTTGAGTGAAGTGGGTTCGTTTGTCATTGCCCCAATTTCAATGGCTTGTATGACAGTGCTGTATTGCTCTGCGTTCGCTACCTGGAAAAATTGCTTTTCCGATAATGTGGCTACCACTAACCCCGATGAGATTGGCGCTTAACTATCGATTAGGTAGTGCTGAGCCATTCCGCATTAATCAATGGCTGCTAACTTCGCGATACTCAATTGCAACCATTTCACGCCGTGCCGCTTGAAATTAATTTGTGCACGCGCATCAGCCTCAAGGCCCTCGAGGGCAGTAATACGCCCCTCACCAAACTTGGTATGAAAAACCTGCTGACCAACCCGAAAGGGATAAATATCTCGCGCTGGTGCAGCCATGCGGGGAATATTGCTACTTAAAGCACTGTGCGCTAGCCGCGGCTTACGTGCAGCAGGGCTATCTTCGTAATCAAATACCTGACTGTCATCACTATCATGCGAGTAACCACTTTGCCAAGTGCCCCCGCCACTTCGTCCCCCGCCCCAACGCGCATCTTTCATTTTGGGGGTAAGCCATTTCAAACACGCCGTCGGTAATTCTTCCAAGAAGCGTGACGGCATGTTGTAACGCACTTGACCATGCAACATGCGTGATTGCGTATGCGACAAATACAAACGTTCTTTGGCACGCGTAATCGCCACATACATTAGGCGTCGCTCTTCTTCTAAACCGTTACTTTCATTAATACTGTTTTCATGAGGAAATAAACCCTCTTCAAGCCCAGTGATAAAAACTGCGGTGAATTCCAGGCCTTTGGCAGAGTGGACGGTCATGAGTTGAATGGCATCTTGCCCGGCTTGCGCTTGGTTGTCTCCAGCCTCTAAAGAAGCGTGCGCTAAAAAAGCGGCTAAAGGCGACATCTCTAAAGTACCGGCATCGTTCTCACTTGGTATTGAAGCGGCTTTAGCATTCTGCCCAAAACCCTCTTCGGCAATAAAAGCTGTGGCAGCATTAATTAATTCTTGTAAGTTTTCAACCCGGTCTTGCCCTTCGCGCTCACTTAAGTAGTGCTGAATTAAACCGCTATGTTGAATTACAAACTCGACTGTTTCTGGCAACGTGTTGTGCCGGGTTGCTTCGCGCATGTGATCGACTAAGCGTACAAAGCCACCCAAGGCTGCGCCAGCCTTGCCTTCGAGTGTGCTGGCCGCCGAGTACAAGGAGCATTGTTGCAATTGCGCCGCATCTTGAAGCGCCTCAATACTTCTCGCACCAATTCCCCGCGTGGGGAAATTAACGACGCGAGAAAATGACGTATCGTCATTCGGGTTTTCAAGTAAGCGTAAATAAGCAAGCGCATGTTTAACTTCGGCGCGTTCAAAAAACCGTAAACCACCATAAACTCGGTAGGGCAAGCCAGCAGAAAATAAATTATGTTCAATAATGCGCGACTGAGCGTTGCTACGGTAAAGCAAAGCAATCTCACTGCGACTGATGCCGCTATTAATCAGCCCTTTGATTTCGTCAATGAGCCAAGCAGCTTCCATGCCATCGCTCGCCGCTTCGTAAATGCGAACTGGCTCGCCATGACCCGCATCCGTGCGTAAATTTTTACCTAAGCGCGCAGTATTATTTGCGATTAAGTGGTTCGCAACATCTAAAATATTGCCATGGGAGCGATAATTTTGTTCTAACTTCACCATGAATGGGTGAAATTGATTTTCATATAAACGCATATTTTCTACATCAGCACCACGAAACGCGTAGATACTTTGGTCATCATCGCCCACCGCAAAGACCGAACTTGCACTAGCGCTAGCGCGACCACCCTCATGGCCAGAAAGAAGCTTTAACCACGCATATTGCAAAGCATTAGTATCTTGAAACTCATCAATCAAAATATGACGAAAGCGCTCTTGATAATGGGTGCGAATCGGTGCGTGGTGCTGCAATAATTCATAGCTGCGTAATAGTAATTCGGCAAAATCAACTACCCCTTCGCGTTGACACTGCTCATCATAGGCAGCGTAAAGCTCAGCCATCCGATCTTGGAAGGCGTCACCTGAATGTAAATCTTTAGCCCGCATACCGCGCTCTTTTGCATGGGCAATGAAATATTGCAATTGCTTGGGGGGATATTTTTCATCATCGACTTTAAGCCCCTTTAAAAGTCGCTTAATCGCTGACAATTGATCTTGGGTATCGAGTATTTGAAAGGTTGATGGCAAACCCGCATCGCGATGATGGGCGCGTAACAAACGGTTGCACAGCCCATGAAAAGTACCAATCCACATTCCCCGGGTATTAATTGGCAAGATCGCCGCAAGGCGAATCATCATTTCTTTAGCTGCTTTATTGGTAAAAGTTACTGCTAGCACGCTAATCGGTGAAGCTTGACCCGTTTGAATTAGCCAGGCAATGCGCGTGGTGAGCACGCGAGTCTTGCCGCTACCAGCGCCCGCCAAAATTAAAGCGGAGCGCGAACGGCCCTTTTCATCGCTTGGCGGCAGTGTGACTGCTTCGCATTGTTCGGGATTCAGGTTGGCGAGCAAGTCAGAGTACATTAGGCCAATTATAATTTGCCTCTTATGCCAAACCCTTTAAATCCCTCTGCTTCAAGCCCCATCAACCCCACCGCCGATTTAGAGTTGGCCAAATCCTATGAACCAGGCCCTATCGAAGCCTATTGGGGTCCTGAATGGGAACGCCGTGGTATTTCAGAAACTACTTTAGACGACCAGAAACCCAACTTCAGCATCCAGCTACCGCCTCCCAATGTCACGGGCACTTTGCATATGGGGCATGCGTTTAACCAAACGATGATGGATAGCCTGATTCGCCATGCCCGTATGCAAGGTTGTAATGCCCTCTGGCTACCAGGCACTGATCATGCTGGTATTGCCACGCAAATTGTGGTTGAGCGACAACTAGACGCGCAAAAGGTCTCGCGCCATGATCTGGGTCGCGAGGCTTTTCTAAAAAAAGTTTGGGAATGGAAAGATACTTCTGGCTCAACCATTACGCGTCAAATTCGTCGTCTTGGTGCTTCCATTGACTGGTCACGTGAATATTTCACCATGGACGACAAAATGTCGGCGGCCGTGGTTGAGGTCTTTGTGCGCTTACATGAGCAAGGTTTAATTTATCGGGGCAAACGCTTAGTCAATTGGGATCCTGTCCTCGGTACCGCCGTTTCCGATTTAGAAGTTGTGAGCGAAGAAGAGTCAGGCAGTCTGTGGCATATTCGCTATCCATTAAGTGATGGATCGGGCGAATTAATTGTCGCTACAACGAGGCCAGAAACTTTACTGGGCGACGTTGCTGTGATGGTGAACCCAGAAGATGAACGTTATCGTCATCTGATTGGACAAATGGTGAATTTACCCTTGTGCAACAAAACCATTCCCATCATTGCCGATAGCTATGTTGATCCTGCCTTTGGTACTGGTGTTGTCAAAGTCACTCCTGCGCACGACTTTAATGATTATGCCGTTGCCCAACGCCACCAATTACCGCTCATTACGATTCTGACACTCGATGCCAAGATTAATGAAAATGCCCCCAAAGTCTACCAAGGCCTGGATCGCTTCGCCGCCCGGAAGCAAATCATTGCCGACTTAGAAGCCGCAGGTTTAATGGCGGAAGTAAAACCACACACCTTAATGGTGCCCCGTGGTGACCGCACCCAAACCATTATCGAACCGATGCTTACCGCCCAATGGTTCGTTGCTGTATCTAAACCAAGCGCTGACAACCTCTATCAACCTGGTGCGTCAATGGCCAGTGCTGCATTAAATGCCGTCACTAGTGGGGCAATTCAGTTGGTGCCCGAAAATTGGGTCAGCACGTATACCCAATGGCTTGAAAATATTCAAGATTGGTGTATCTCTAGGCAGTTGTGGTGGGGCCACCAAATTCCCGCCTGGTATGGTACTGAAGGGCAAATATTTGTAGCCCGCAATGCTGCTGATGCGCAAGCCAAAGCGAGTGCGGCCGGTTACTCTGGACCACTGCAACGCGACCCTGATGTGCTTGACACCTGGTTTAGTTCAGCACTAGTACCCTTCAGCTCATTGGGTTGGCCGCAAGCAACTCCGGAGCTGAAGCACTTTTTACCTTCCTCGGTCTTGGTTACTGGCTTTGACATTATTTTCTTTTGGGTGGCGCGCATGGTAATGATGACTTGCCACTTTACTGGGCAAGTCCCTTTTCATACGGTCTATGTGCATGGCTTAGTGCGAGATGCTGAAGGCCAAAAAATGAGTAAGTCAAAAGGGAATACCTTAGATCCAATCGACCTCATCGACGGGATTGAGTTAGCTAGGCTTGTAGACAAGCGCACTGCTGGCCTGATGAATCCAAAACAAGCGGCTAGTATCACTAAAAAAACCAATAAAGAATTTCCTGACGGCATTCCAGCTTTTGGTACTGATGCCTTACGTTTTACCTTTGCCTCACTTGCATCGCTAGGCCGTAATATTAATTTTGATCAAAAACGCTGCGAAGGCTATCGTAATTTTTGTAACAAACTCTGGAATGCTAGCCGCTTCGTTTTAATGAATTGCCCCGGTGATGATGCAGCCAATGGCTTTGCACCTTGTGACAATGAATGCGGTCCCGATGGCTATCTCGATTTTTCACCGGCTGATCGTTGGATTGTGTCCCAACTGCAAACAACTGAGGCAGAAGTTGCCAAGGGATTCGCGATGTATCGCTTTGATAATGTGGCCAGCGCGATTTATCAATTTGTCTGGGATGAATATTGTGATTGGTATCTAGAACTCGCAAAAGTTCAGTTACAAACGGGTACGCTTGCCCAACAACGCGCTACGCGGCGTACGCTCTTACGAGTACTTGAGACCATCTTGCGTTTAGCTCACCCGCTCATTCCTTTTATTACCGAAACCCTTTGGCAAACCGTTGCGCCTAAGGCTGGTAAAGAGCTCAGTCTGCAAGCAAGCCAATCAATTGCTTTACAGCCCTATCCCGTCAGCCAGCCTGAAAAAATTGATGCGGATAGTGAGGCGTGGATGACGCAAGTTAAGGCTATTACAGATTCCTGCCGCAATCTCCGTGGTGAAATGCAAATATCACCGGCACAAAAAGTGCCCTTGTGGATTTGTGGACCGTCAACTTTTTTAACCCAAGCAAGCCCCTACTTAATGGCCCTCGCTAAATTATCAGAAGTGCGCATCTTTGCCGATGAAGCTAGCCTCGAGCGCGAAGGTGCAGGTGCCCCCATTGCTTTGGTTGGCGAGATTAAATTACTACTTAAAATTGAAGTCGATTTAGCTGCAGAGCAAATACGGATTAGCAAAGAATTGGTGCGAATTGCCAATGAAATTGATAAATGTCGCCAAAAATTGAATAATGAAAGCTTTGTTGCCCGTGCGCCAGACGAGGTAGTCGCTCAAGAAAAACAGCGTCTTGCAGGCTTTGAGCTCAACCACGAAAAATTAGCTGCCCAACTGGAGCGCTTAAAATCATCTTAAATCCTTTTTAGAATCGAACTTTATGAGCAATGCCAAGTTAAAACCCGTTAGCAAAGCAGTATTTCCAG
>CANKKB010000125.1 GCA_947482555.1 Burkholderiaceae bacterium
CCCTGGGCTAAGCCAGTAATAAGGGTAGGCTGTAAATTGGCGCGGGCTGCATACACTGCAGCGGTATAGCCTGCGGGGCCAGAGCCGAGAATGAGGACTTTGCTATGTTTGATATTCGTTGTATTCATCCCTAAATTATAGGTTTCCTTGGGGTGGGGGTGTTTACAATCAAGTAAATATGGCGCGAACTGTCTTTCCTCAATCGAATTCAACCCAACCTCCTGATTCCAGTGGGCAGGGCAGAATGCCCCGCTTGTTATTAGAGGCCCGCTGGTTTGTTTCGCTGGGCTTATGTTTGGCTTTATTTGCAATTCTCATCACGTATTCCAAATTGGACCCTGCTTGGTCGCACGCTAGCTTTGATGTGCCAACCAACTTAGGCGGACGAGTAGGGGCTTGGATTGCCGACTTAATGCTCTATGTCTTTGGTCTTTCGGCGTTTTGGTGGGTCATCCTGTTTGGTAGGCGCGTTTTCGCGGGCTGGAAAGAGTTATGGAGTACCCCGATGCCGCCCGACCCAGAAGCAAAGCCCGACTCCTTGTTGCTGCGGTGGTTGGGATTTGGCCTCACTTTGCTTGCCAGTATGGGCTTGGAATCGATTCGCTTACATTCTCTGGCAATTGCATTACCTAGGCCTCCTGGTGGAGTTTTAGGCGAGTTAATCGGCGATCCTTTGCAAATGGCCATAGGCTTTACCGGCTCAACGCTCATTTTGTTATTTGCGCTCTGTGCAGGCTTATCGCTTTTCCTGCACTTTTCTTGGCTTAATTTGGCCGAACAAGTTGGTCGTTATATGGAACTTGGGTATCGGCGCTTGCGCGAGCGGCGTGAAAGCGAAGTCGATCGCAAGGTCGGCGAACAGGCGAGTGTGGAGCGTGAAGAATTTGTCGAGGAAGTGCGCGGTCGCATAGAAATTATGGCGCCAGTCCAAATTGTGCGCAGTGAACCCGCTATTGTGCAAAGCGTGCGTGTGCAACGCGAAAAGCAACAACCCCTTTTTATCGATATTCCCGATTCTGAATTACCGCCACTTGCACTTCTAGACGCTGTACCCGAGGCCAAAGAAACAATTTCGGCTGAGGTAATGGAATTTACGTCACGCTTAATTGAACGCAAGCTAGATGAATTTGGCGTAGAGGTAAAAGTCATTGCCGCCTATCCTGGACCAGTGGTTACACGTTACGAGATCGAGCCAGCAGTCGGGGTTAAGGGTAGTCAAATTGTTAACTTATCGCGCGACCTTTCGCGATCTTTGGGGCTAGTGAGTATGCGGGTGGTAGAAACCATTCCCGGTAAGACTTGTATGGCCTTAGAGTTGCCTAACCCAACCCGTCAATCGGTTTACCTTTCGGAGATTTTAAGTTCTCAGGTTTATAACGATAACCACTCTTTATTGACGCTAGCCTTAGGTAAAGATATCTCTGGCGCGCCAATGGTGGTTGACTTAGCGAAGATGCCGCACTGCTTGGTAGCAGGCACTACTGGTGCTGGTAAATCGGTAGGCATTAACGCAATGATTTTGTCTTTACTCTTTAAGGCTAAACCAGATGAGGTGCGCCTGATCATGATTGACCCGAAGATGTTAGAGATGTCGGTGTACGAAAAGGTGCCGCATTTACTATGTCCTGTCGTGACCGATATGAAGCAAGCTTATAACGCGCTGAATTGGGCTGTTAATGAAATGGATCGCCGTTACAAATTAATGAGTAAGTTTGGCGTGCGCAATTTAGCTGGCTTTAATCGCAAAATTGTTGAGGCAGAAGAAAAGGGCGAGAAACTAACTAATCCCTTTAGCTTAACCCCCGATGATCCAGAGCCGCTGTATAAAGCCCCCGTGATTGTGGTGATCATCGATGAGTTAGCCGACTTAATGATGGTCTCAGGTAAAAAGATTGAAGAGCTCATTGCGCGTATTGCACAAAAAGCGCGCGCTGCAGGAATTCATTTGGTGCTTGCGACGCAACGACCTAGCGTTGACGTGATCACTGGCTTAATTAAAGCCAATATTCCGACGCGTATTTCGTTTCAGGTTAGTAGCAAAATTGATAGTCGAACCATTTTGGATCAGCAAGGTGCTGAGGCTTTATTAGGGATGGGCGATATGCTCTACATGGCTCCTGGTACCGGCCTTCCTATTCGGGTGCATGGCGCTTTTGTATCGGATGATGAAGTGCACCGCGTGGTTGACTGGCTAAAAGAAAAAGGCGAAGCTAATTACATTGAGGGTGTGCTTGAAGGCACTGATGAATCGACGATCGATGTCTTGAGTGGTGGCGGTAGCGGCGGTGAAGCCGACCCCTTATATGACCAGGCAGTTGCCATTGTGCTGGAAAACAAACGCGCTTCAATTTCGTTAGTGCAACGACATCTACGCATTGGCTACAACCGCGCTGCTCGCCTACTAGAAGATATGGAAAAAGCTGGTTTAGTTTCGAAGATGAGTGGTAGTGGGAATCGTGAAATTTTCGGCCGGAAGGCTGAGGAGTAATGCGCATTACTGGATTACATTGCTGTCTAGCAGTAAGTTTGGCGATCTATGGCTCTTATGCAGCGGGAGTAACTCCCAACAAAGCTTCACCATCGAGCACGTCAATCAATTCGGCCGCTCCTTACGGCGCTAGTACCGATACTGTTTCTGCTACTGAACAATTACGACAATTTGTGCGCAACTCTAAAACGGCAGAAGGTGATTTTGTCCAGCAGCAATTGCGCGCACCAAAACCGAATGAGTCGCAAGATAAAGGTTTGAAGGTGATACGTCAAACACAGGGACATTTTTATTTTCAGCGGCCTGGTCGGTTTGCTTGGGAGACCAATAAGCCTTATGAACAAAAACTAATCAGTGATGGTAAGCAGTTAATCATGTGGGATAAAGACCTGAAACAAGCTACCTACCGACCAGCAGGCGATGCCCTGGCTGCTACCCCTGCAGCGATTCTATTTGGCGAGGCAGCACTGGATGAGCACTTCGATTTGGTTGAAGATATCGAACACAATGGCTTGCGCTGGGTTGATTTAAAGCCGAAAGCAAAAAAAGGCAGCGCCCCAGGCAATACAGATTTGGCTTACACTAAAATTTCTGTAGGAATGAAGGGCGGCTTACCAAGCGCTTTAGAATTGCTTGATGGCTTAGGCAATGTAGTGCTAGTGAGCTTTAGTCAATATCAATTAAATGTAAACTTCGCACCGAGTCGGTTTAGTTTTAATCCGCCTCCCGGAACTGAAATAGTGAAATTAAAGTAAACCGATGATTGATCCCCAAATTTTACGTAAAGATATCGAGAGTGTTAGAGCGCGCCTCTTAAGTCGCAAGTTTGAGCTCGATGTGGCGCAATTTACCCTCTTAGAGAATGAGCGCAAGTTATTACAAACTCGTACCGAAGATTTGCAGGCCAAGCGCAATCAATTGGCTAAAGCCATTGGCATGAAAAAGGGGAAGGGTGAAGATGCTAGCCCTGAAATGAATGAGGCTACGCAAATTAATCTCGATATGGAAATGGGCGCGGCGCGCCTAGCTGTGGTGCAAACAGAGCTACAAGATTTTTTAATGGGCATCCCTAATTTACCCGATGCCTCAGTGCCTCTTGGCAAGGATGAAACTGAAAATCAAGAAATGAAAAAAGTGGGCACTATTCCTACTTTTGCTTTCGAGATAAAGGATCATGTAGATTTAGGCGGTCCATTAGGTCTAGACTTTGAGGCCGGCGCCAAGATTAGTGGCGCACGCTTTGTCGTTTTAAAAGGCCCGATTGCCCGTTTGCATCGCGCCTTAAGTCAATTCATGATTGATTTACATGCTACAGACCATGGCTATCAAGAAATTTACACCCCCTATATTGTGAATGCCGCATCTATGCGTGGTACGGGACAGTTACCCAAGTTTGAAGATGATTTATTCAGGGTACCGCGCAAAATGGGTGCTGAAGGCGGCGGAATCGAAGAAGAGAATTTTTATTTAATTCCTACTGCTGAAGTGCCCGTGACCAATTTAATGCGCGATGAGATCGTAGCTGCTGAGCGGCTACCCTTGAAATTTGTGGCGCATACACCTTGCTTTCGCTCTGAGGCGGGTAGTTATGGGCGCGATGTGCGTGGCATGATTCGCCAGCATCAATTTGATAAAGTTGAGCTAGTACAAATTGCTAAGCCTGATGAATCGATGGCTGCACTTGAAAATCTCACCAGTCATGCAGAAAAAGTCCTCGAGCTACTCGAGCTGCCGTATCGTCGGGTTTTACTTTGCACAGGTGATATGGGTTTTGGTAGTACTAAAACCTATGACTTAGAAGTCTGGATTCCATCACAAAAAGCTTATCGTGAAATTAGTTCTTGCTCGAATATGGGCGATTTTCAAGCACGCAGAATGCAGGCGCGCTTTAAGTTTGGACAATCTAAGCCTGAAATGGTGCATACCTTAAATGGCTCAGCTTTGGCAGTGGGCCGAACCTTAGTTGCATTACTAGAAAATAATCAACTAGCCGATGGTAGCATTGCAATTCCTAAGGCTTTACAGGGCTATTTGGGTGGTATGACTACATTGCAAAAGATAATCTAAGCGACGGTTATAATTTCAATACAGTTCGGAGAGGTGGCAGAGTGGTCGAATGTACCTGACTCGAAATCAGGCGTACTGTCAAAGGTACCGTGGGTTCGAATCCCACCCTCTCCGCCAAGTAACAAAGTATTACAAAGGTTTGCTGCTTTATAACAACCTCGTTACCAAAATCACCTGCGGGTGATTTTTTCTTTGGCGGCTTCAGCTGGGATCCAAGCCCCAACCAACGGCTTACTGAGCGGTAACTACGCAGCTCGGTATTGATAAAGTTGCCTTCGCAATATCGCCTTTAGGCACTTCAATAATATGTGGTGTAGCGCAATTAAAAGTTTTATTGGCGTATTGTGGAAGACTATCAGGAGCAAATTTGACTACTCTAATGGCGTGAGAGACTCCCGAAGGAATTTCATCTTTTTTAAGATTATCTACGTATTTTTTAAAAATCCCTGGTGATAGCTTATTCAATTTATTTTCATGCATTAGATACATTTCAGACCCTGGACCTGCAGGCATCCTAATAGAAATTTCACCCTTTGAGGAAGTGGCAGCCACTGTCCCACAAACATTTTGTCCAGCAATAATTAAAGGTTGTTGAGTCCCTTGGCATGCAGCAAAAGCAGTAAAGGGGAGGGCAGATAAGAGAATACTTAGTAAATATTTTTTCATATTAAACCTCATTAGAATTAGTGAGTCTAGAGAAATGCAGATTAGGCTGCATACATTTTTATGCTGCTAGTAATTTTATAGCATTATCAACGGCTATTTGGCGATGCTTTGCGGTTCCAGCTATCGGATCTTGATTTGCAAAAATTCTTTCTACTAGTGTCAATCCACATTTAAAAATAAATCTCGCCTCTGCTACTGAAAGCAATCTAAAGGTATTGGCCTTATTCTTTTGGCATAGCTCAAGATAGGGATCAACTAATACATTAGCACAGTCAAGGTAATCGGCAGTTAAGCCGTACTTTAGGGAGTATCTTTGATCATAAAACCGCATGACTTTTGTGGAGACGATATTCATGTTGGCAAAAGCCTTATCAACAAAAATTTCTACAAAATCGTGAATGGTTAATTGAGGATTAAATTGAGTCATTTCCTCTACATATCTATTTACCTTACTATCCCTGTTTTTTTGAATTGCCCAGAAAAATACATTTTCCACTGAACTTAACCTTTAGCTTAAGGTTCCCTAAAAATTTTCTGCGGCAGAGCTAATCTTGCCCGACTTAATTGCCCTTAAAAAAGTATCG
>CANKKB010000126.1 GCA_947482555.1 Burkholderiaceae bacterium
TACTGTATCGCCAATGCGCACATCTTTACGGCGTACCTCATCTTCGTTATGTAAAGTAGCGTTAGTAACCGTAACGCCACCAACCTCCACTGGGGCCAAGCGAGCTACTGGCGTAATTGCGCCAGTACGACCCACCTGCACATCGATTCCTAAGACCGTGGTCAATGCCTCTTGCGCCGGATATTTATGTGCCAAAGCAAAACGGGGCGCCCTAGAAACAAAACCCAATTGATTTTGCTCGGCAAAGGAATTCACTTTATAAACTACACCATCAATGTCATAGGGCAAGCTAACGCGTTTAGCGCCCACTTCATCATAAAAAGCTAGCATCTCTTGTACTGAGTTTAATAAACGACGTTCTAGACAAACTGGTAATCCCAATTCAATATAACGATCCAATAATTCTCGGTGGGTTGCAGGTAACCATGAATTTGGAATTAACTCGCCTAAGCCATAAGCAAAAAAAGATAATGGGCGGCGCGCGGTAATTTTCGAATCTAGCTGCCGTAAACTACCAGCAGCTGCGTTACGGGGGTTGGCAAATTCCTTTTCACCCTGTTCAGCTGCTAGTTGATTCATGCGTTCAAAGTCACGCAAGTACATGAAAACCTCGCCGCGTACTTCAAGCACGGTAGGAATTGAATTTCCCAATAAATGTAAGGGGATAGCGCGAATCGTCCGAATATTGGCCGTCACATCTTCGCCGTTAGCGCCATCACCGCGCGTTGCAGCCCTAACCAATACACCATTTTCATAACGCAAGGAAATTGCTAAACCATCAAATTTTAATTCACCCGCAAATTCAACATGCTCAAGCTTTAGGGCTTCCCGACAGCGTCGTTCAAAAGCCTCTAATTCCTTTAATTCAAAAGCATTATTTAAGGAAAGCATAGGTACTGCATGCTGCACTGATTGAAAATCACTTAAAGCAGCACCACCAACCCGCTGCGAGAGTGAATCGGGCTTAACCCACTGAGGATATAAGGCCTCGAGCTCAAGCATCTCCCGATAGAGGCGATCGTATTCACTATCGGGAAGTAAGGGTGTATCGAGCACATAGTAGGCATGCTCTAGGCGAGCCAACTCCAACTGAAGCCACCGATATCGCTCGGCTAATTTTGCCGTATCCTTCTGCGACAAAATCACGACCTAACTAAATAAACGTTGGGCAGTGGCAGAGCCTGCAACAATACCGCCCCGCTCTAATTCGGCATATAGACCATCAATGTGATGATGAATGCTACTGACTGCCATCGCAGTTAAATTGATGCCGTTGTCATCGACTAAGCGGCCCTGCTTCGCCTCAGCAATTGCCGCACCTTCCGCTAACATTTTCTCAAAGGGGAGCTCTGCAACTGGCACCAATGGTAACTCAAGTAAAAAAGTAAGTTGGCTTACTGGTTCAGTAGGATTTATTTCGCTACTAAAAAAAAGTAATTGCTGCTGGTTTAAAAATTCAAAAGAGCGCCCATTCGCGCTCAGACGAAAGCCTCTTGCTTGCAGCAAAGTCACTAATTCATTCCAGCTTAAGGGAGTGCTATCGAAAAGGATATTAATACTCAGTTGTATATCGGTTTGAGCTGCCAAAGCATCCAATTCTTTAGCGCCATCTAACATCGCATTCACTCCTGGCATATCAATTTGTGCACCTAAAGCTTCTGCTAAATTTTGGCAATGTGTGAAAAAATCAGATAACTCAAAAACTTCAATGGGCCCTTGACGATTAGCCAGTTGAATACCCAACTGTAATTCACTGTAAGCAGAACCTGCTTGAATTTTTTCCCAGGTATCATCATCAATCCAATTTGCCTTTAGGCCTTCTGCCGCCCATTGAAATCGAAATTGCGGCCAGGTAGCAATTTCAGTCAAGATCTCTGTTGCCTGAATAGGCTCATTAAAACGCAAGGTCACGACGCAATCAATGCGCGGGTCAATGACCATCTTGGCACTCTTTAACTCTAAATCAACCGCTCCTAACGAGTTAGCTGCAAGATCGCTTTCACCAAGAGAGGGCTCTTGCCGTAGCGGCGATCCTAAATTGGGCTCATGCTCTCCTGCACTACTCGTATCACTTGGATTACGGCGAGCGCGTGAATGCCTAAAATTAACAATGACCACTAACAATAATAAAAAAACACCAATGACAACTAAAGCAAATTGCAGGTCCGATAGACCAAGCTTTGTCATTAATTCATTGATAGGCATTTAAGCCGGCTCCACCATCGATACAGCGGAGGAAATATCCACTGCCACAATGCGTGATACGCCCTGCTCTTGCATCGTCACACCAATGAGTTGATGGGCAATTTCCATGGTGATTTTATTATGCGAAATAAAGACAAATTGGGTTTTAGTCGACATTCTGGCAACCATTTCAGCATAGCGCAAAGTATTCGCATCGTCTAAGGGCGCATCCACCTCGTCGAGTAAGCAAAATGGGGCAGGATTTAATAAGAAGAGTGAAAAGACCAAGGCAATTGCAGTTAAGGCTTTTTCTCCACCTGATAAAAGGTGAATTGAACTATTTTTCTTACCTGGCGGTTGTGCCATTACGTTAACGCCAGAATCTAGAATCTCTTCACCCGTCATCACTAACTCGGCATGACCACCGCCAAAGAGCTCGGGGAACAAACGGCCAAAGTGCGTATTAACCTGATCAAAGGTGCCTTGTAATAAGTCGCGGGTTTCAGCATCAATTTTCGCAATTGCATCGGTTAAGGTTTGCATCGCTTCATTCAAATCAGCCGATTGGGCATCAAGGAATGATTTGCGCTCACGCGAACTATGTAGCTCATCCAGCGCCGTCATATTAACTGGCCCCAATGATTGAATTTCATTATTGAGGCGGGTCACATCACCTTGTAAGCTGCTGACTTTTAAGTCGGCACTAAAACGCGCTTCAAGGCTCGCGATATCAGCTTCAGCATCTAAAAGTAATGTGGCAAATTGCTCATAATTGAGGCGAGCCGCTTGCTCCCGCAATTGCAAGTCGGTAGCCTTATCGCGCAATGGTTGTAGGGTACGCTCTACTAACATGCGCGCCTCATCAGCTTCACGTAACTCATGCAGCAATGCATCTTGTTCGGTACGTGCATTCGCCAAAGCAGTTTCACGATCAGTACGAGTAACCAGCAAAGTTTGTAACTTATCCTGAGCCTCTTCATCGCTTAAACCTGCTAACTCGGTTTCAGCTGCGGCAAATTTATCCTGAATTTCCATAATTTGGGTGCGCGCAGTCGTTTGGTCGCGTTGCAAATCGGTAATTCGTTGCTGTAAAGAACGGGTTGTAAAAGCAGCCTCCTGCGCCGCCATTTCAGCAGTACGTAATGCTTCACGCAATTGGTCGCGGGCCTGCGTAGCTAATTCACATTGCTGGTGGGCAGCTGTCAATTGCGTCTGCGTACTCGTTTGTGTTTGTTCAGATTGGGTAAAGTCATTTCTGGCTTGTTCTGCCTGTAAATTACTTTGCTCAATTTGCTGGCTTAATTCAGCGAGTTCAGCGTTAATTTGTGTCGCTCGCAAGGTATATTGCTCTTCGGCTTGGCTTAACTGCATTTGCTCGACTTCGAAACCATGGGCTATTTGCACAGCTTCCTCGGCGTTGATTCGAGCGCGCTCAGCAGCTTGTAATGCAGCTTGATAATTTGCAGTGCATTGATCTAATGCGCCTTGTAACTCGCTTTGCATGAGGCGTTGTGCGCGTAATTGCTTCTCCAGCCCTTCCATTTCTTGGGCGCGGGCCAACATCCCAGCCTGCTCCGAATCAGCCGCATACAGTTGCACACCTACGCGAGTAACCAGATGACCTTGCGCTGTAACGAAGGCTGCACCAAAGGGTAATTTTTCACGTCGCTGCAAAGCATCATCTAAGCTATCGGCAATAAAAACATTTATTAACCATTCTTGCAATACGAATTGAATACTCGATCCAGCCGCACTTTGAACCCGTGATAAAAGCGGCGTAAAACCCGTTGGTATGTTCGGCGTAAGGGCATTTAATCCATCAGTCAATAAAATTGCCAAACGACTTGGGGGGGCGTCTTTAGCTAATGTCAGTGCAGCTTTAACATCCTTACCAGTTAGGGCGGCGAGTCGTTCACGTAACACTGATTCCAGTGCGGGCTCCCAGCCCTTTTCAACTTTAATGTCTTGCCATAAACGCTTACTCTCTTTTAAGCCTTTACTTTCTAGCCATGGGCCAATTTTTCCCTGAGCTTGCACACTGGCTTGCAGCGCTGTTAAGGCAGTTAATTTGGCTTCGGTTTGCGCTAGGTCTTGATTTGCCGTTTGAATTTCTTCCATGGCGGATTGACGAGCAGCATCCGTAGCCGGTACACGCGCCTGGGTTTCTGCTGCCTGCACCTTACTTTCTTCCACCTTGCGCGCTGCAACTGCATAGCGATCGAGGGCCATTTTTAAGGCTTCTGCATCAGGTTGTCGCAGGCCTTGTAATTCTGTTGTTAAACGTGCTTCGCGGCCTTTTGCATCTTCCATTTGCTCAGCTACCGCCTTGATGCGCTCACCTAAACTCGCCAAGCGCTGATCGACAGAAGCTAAAGTCACTCGTAGCTCCTCAACGCTTTTCGTGGAATCTTGAAACGCAGTTTCTTTAAGGGGCGCGTCTGTCTGTAAATCATCCAAGTCACCCGACATCACTTGCTCATGTTCAGAGGCGGCACTTAATTCATGCTCGGCACTGCGTTGGGCTTGTGCGGCATCGGTTTCTTGCGTAGTCCAACGTAGTAGTTGCGCCTGTAGGTCTTGAGTTTGTTGCTGTAAGCGCAAGCGAGATTCCTGCACGTATTTAATTTGCGACTCAACTTGACTTACATCAGAATTCGTTTGATATAAATCTCCTTGGGCTAAAGAAACTTTATCTTGTAAGGCGTACTGGCGAGTACGCATCGTTTCTAATTCGGTTTCGGAGTGCCGTAATTTCGCTGTTTGCTCTTCTAATTGCACCTGCGAATCACGAATTGAATTGGCATGGCGTTCTTGTTCTTTACCGGCTTCCGTTTGGCGCACAAACCAGAGTAACTGCTGCTGCGCTTTCATTTCGGTTTGTAATTGATTATGACGCTCGGCAACCGTGGCCTGGTTCTCTAAGCGGGTTAATTGCAAATCGAGCTCGCGTAAAATATCTTGTACGCGCACTAAATTTTCTTGGGTATCCTCTAAGCGTGCGGCAGTCTCTTTGCGTCGCTCTTTGTATTTTGAGACACCTGCGGCCTCTTCTAGAAAAATCCGCAGCTCTTCTGGTTTAGATTCTAAAATTCGAGAAATAGTACCCTGTCCAATAATGGCATAACCTCGCGGTCCCATGCCTGTGCCCAAAAAGATATCTTGCACATCTTTGCGCCGTACCACTTGATTATTAATATAGTAACTAGAATTACCATCACGAGTTAACACTCGTTTTACTGAGAGTTCACCAAAACTACTCCACTGCCCTTGCGCGCGTCCATCGGCATTATCAAAAATTAATTCCACACTAGCGCGACCAGACGGTTTGCGTAAACCAGAGCCATTAAAAATCACGTCTTGCATCGATTCGCCACGCAATTCACTAGCACGTGACTCACCTAAAACCCAACGTACCGCATCAATAATGTTTGACTTGCCACAACCATTGGGGCCCACCACACCAATCAATTGACCAGGCAATTCAAAATGGGTTGGGTCAACGAAAGATTTAAAGCCGGAGAGTTTGATTGATTTGAGTTGCACGGCAAGCTTTGCAAAGAAAAA
>CANKKB010000127.1 GCA_947482555.1 Burkholderiaceae bacterium
GATTCACATTCCGCGTATGGAAGTATTGTTTGATCCCTTTAAAATGAATGCTTATTTTGGCGTCTAAGATGGTGTCGGTTTGTTCAAATATCTCCACGCCGCCACACCATGGCAGGAATTCAGGATAACGCGCCACATCGGTCACTAAACCAAACATCCGCTCAACGGATTGGTTAATTAAAACGGTCTTATAGACGTCTGCCATAATCAAGTCAGAAAATAACTATATAAACCATGAGTATCGTTGATAACAAAAAAGCCTTCTTTGATTATTTTATCGAGGAACGCTTCGAAGCCGGGCTAGCTCTAGAAGGCTGGGAAGTGAAAGCCATTCGCGCCGGGAGGGCACAAATTAAAGAAGCGTATGTTGTCATACGCAAGGCTGAACTATTCCTCATTGGCGCCCACATTAGCCCGCTAAGCTCCACTTCAACTCATGTCCTGGCAGACCCCACGCGTACCCGTAAATTACTCCTCAATGCCCTTGAAATTCGCAAACTCATTGGCAAGGTAGATCAAAAGGGGTATACCCTTGTGCCCGTTAACCTACATTTCTCTAAAGGCAATGTGAAATGCGAAATTGGCTTAGCTAAAGGGAAAAAACAGCATGACAAGCGTGCGACCGAAAAGGAGCGAGACTGGGAGCGAGAAAAAGCCCGTATAGCCCGTGGTGATCTTTCTTAGGCTTGAGGCAACAGAGACTAAGGTCACGCCTTGAAAAATAAGCGATTTTTAGTAAAAAAACGAAATTTAGCACCATATTTGTGCATAAATGCACCAACGAACCTCTGAGCTCACCCTTACATCACCCCAAGGTAATTTAACGTATACCAATGAACTTGCCATACGACGAAATGCTCAACGAGGCAGGTAAAGCGCGCCCCCATTACCGGACGTTTCACCGCTGGCTAAATCAGCAAAGCGATACCCTCATGGGTCTTAAACGTGCTGAAGCAGAACTTATTTTTCGACGGGTGGGAATTACCTTTGCTGTTTATGGCGATGACCTCGGCTCAGAGCGAACGATTCCTTTCGATCAAATACCGCGGATTTTTAGTGCTCAAGAATGGGCTCAACTCGAAACTGGCCTCCGCCAACGTGTCCAAGCGCTAAATCGCTTTATTTATGATATTTATCATGAAGAAACCATTATTAAAGCGGGCATTGTGCCGGCTGAACAAATTTTTAATAATGCGCAATATCGTCCTGAGATGCGGTATGTCGATGTGCCGCGCGACATTTACGCACAAATTGCCGGAATTGATATTGTGCGTGCAGGTGCAGGCGAGTTTTATGTTTTGGAGGATAACTTACGCGTGCCCTCCGGTGTTTCATATATGGTGGAAGATCGAAAAATGATGATGCGCTTATTTCCTGATTTATTTCAAGAGCAGCGTATTGCTCCAGTAGAACACTACCCTGACCTTTTATTGGAGTGCCTTAAATCAGTCAAACCCAGTGATGTTAAAAAACCCAATGTCGTGGTTTTAACGCCAGGGATGTACAACTCAGCTTATTTTGAGCATACCTATTTAGCTTTACAGATGGGAGTTGAATTGGTTGAGGGCAAAGACTTGTATGTAAAAAATGAACAAGTCTTCATGCGCACTACCCAAGGACCCGAAAGGGTCGATGTAATTTATCGCCGTATTGATGACGACTTTTTAGATCCACTTGCGTTTCGCTCTGATTCCACACTCGGCGTTGCTGGCCTCCTCTCGGCCTATCGCGCTGGTAATGTGACTTTGGCTAATGCCATCGGCACTGGTGTAGCGGATGATAAATCGATTTACCCTTATGTACCCGCAATGATTGAGTTCTATTTAGGCGAAAAACCGATTTTAAATAACGTGCCCACTTTTCAATGCCGCAAACCAGAGGATTTGGCTTACACCTTGGCGCACTTAAGCGAGTTGGTAGTCAAAGAAACCCATGGTGCAGGCGGCTATGGCATGCTGGTGGGGCCAGCTGCAAGCAAAGCCGAGATAGAAAATTTTCGCGTCCATTTAAAAGCAAACCCAGAAAAATATATCGCCCAACCAACGCTAGCATTATCAACTTGTCCGACTTTTGTGGAAGCGGGAATTGCCCCCCCGACACATTGATTTACGACCCTTTGTACTTTCAGGGAAAACGGTCAAGATGGTGCCGGGCGGGCTAACCCGAGTCGCTCTGAAAGAAGGCTCTTTAGTAGTGAATTCTTCCCAAGGTGGCGGCACTAAAGATACCTGGGTACTAGAAACATGAACGCAATATGTTAAGTCGCACAGCTGACTGTCTTTACTGGATGGCGCGCTATACCGAGCGTGCAGAAAATACCGCGCGCATGCTGGATGTAAGTCACCAAACTGCTTTGCTACCCCAGCCAGAGCAATTTTTAGAACAAAGCTGGAAAAAGCTCTTAACCATTTCCAAGTTAGAGGATGACTTTAGTAAGAAATATGACACCATCAATCGTCATAACGTGCTTGATTTCATGATTTATGAAAATACGAACCCATCCAGTATCGTTTCTTGCCTGTATTCAGCTCGTGAAAATGCCCGCGTGATTCGCGGTCGAATCACTTCCGAGGTGTGGGAAACGCAAAACACCACTTGGCTTGAGTTACAAACCATCTTGGTCAATCGCGAGCGCTCAGACCACAGCCGTTTTTTAGAGTGGGTGAAGCACCGTTGCCATTTAGTGCGTGGCGTCATTCAAGGCACGATGTTAAAAAATGAAGCTTTATATTTTTTAGGCATTGGCACTTTAATCGAGCGTGCTGATAACACTGCGCGTATTTTGGAAACAAAATACGAGATTCAAGAAAATGTAAAACCAGTACAAAAAAATAAAGGGGCTGAAGAAGAAGTCATTGATAGTTTCTTTAATTTTTATCATTGGGCCTCCCTGCTCCGCTCGGTATCTGGGTTTGAAATTTATCGACAAATTTATTCAGATCAAATCACGCCTAAACAAGTTGCCGAACTCCTCATTTTTAATCCGCAAATGCCGCGCTCCTTAGTGTCCTGCGTCAATGAATTAATTCCCCTCATGGCTGCCGTGCGAAATCAAGATTCAAAGGAAATTGAACGCCTACTTGGCAAACTAAAATCCAGCCTTGAGTATTCTGATATTGATGAGGTCTTTAAACAAGGTCTCGAAGAATTTATGGAGGATTTCTTAGAGCGCATTAATCATATTGCCGATGATTTTAGTAATACCTTTCTTATTCCTCTAGCAGTTGCTTAATTCATCTTTACTACCACTTTTATGCAATTAAAAATTATTCATCGTACTGAATACCGTTATGAGCTACCGGTACAATATTCAATTCAAGAGTTGCGGTTAACGCCCACTACTACCCCTGGACAAGACGTTGAAAAATGGCGCATTCAGACGCCCATTAAAGCCAATCTTTCTTTAGATGCTTTTCAAAATACGTGCAGTACCTTTGTCCAAGATAATCCGTATACCTCAATGATCATTGAGGCAGAAGGCATTATTAAAACGAGTGCGGCGTTTGAATATATTGATGCCAGCAAAGCAGTTTCGCCTTATTATTTGCTGCAACAGACCCGACTAACCGAACCTACCGCTGAAATGCTAGATTTTTTTGCTGCCGATTTACCAAAAAATAATAGTTCCGCAGCAATTCTCAATTTAGCCACTGCAGTACAGCAGGCTATCGCGTACATTCCCGGATCCACCAATTTTGCCAGTTTAGCCGCGCAATCATTCGCAATGAAAGCGGGGGTCTGTCAAGATCATAGCCATATCCTCTTAGGCTTATGTCGGGCTAGTCACATTCCTGCTCGCTATGTTAGCGGCTATTTCTTTACCGAAGATTCACCCGATTTAGCAAGCCATGCCTGGATTGATGCTTGTATTGATATAGATCGGGGGCATTGGATTAGTGTTGATACGACTCATGCCTGTTTTACTGACGCTCGCCATATTCGCCTGGCAATCGGGCGTGATTACTATTCTGCTGCACCCGTTAAAGGTGTCCGCTCGGGAGGAGGCGCAGAAGAGCTGACCGCCACCATTTCCATTCATCAATTATCCTAGTGACATTTTTCTTATGAATGGATTATTGCCATGACTTATTGCGTTGGCCTTTGCCTAAAAAATGGCTTGGTTTTTTTAGCTGATACCCGCACTAACGCAGGTGTCGATCAAATTGGCACCTTCCGAAAAATGACCTTGTTTCAGAAAGATAAGGATCGTTTCTTTGCTCTCATGAGTTCGGGTAATTTGGCCATTACTCAGGCTGTAAAAGAAATTCTGCTGCAAGGAAAATTACTGGGCGGGAAAAATCTCTGGAATGCCGCCAATGCACACGAAGCTGCAGAAGTCGTTGGCGATGCAATTAAACAGGTGTATGACCGTGATTTCCTCGCACTTAAAAAAGCCGGCATCGACTTTAATTGCAATCTGATCTTTGGCGGCCAAGTACGCGGTGAAAATCCCCGCTTATTTAATGTCTATTCAGCTGGTAACTTTATTGAGGCGACGCCGGAAAATTGCTATTTTCAAATTGGGGAATCAAAATACGGCAAACCTATATTAGATCGGGTGGTTAATTTTCAAACGCCATTGAATCTAGCAACTAAATGCGCTTTAATTTCCATGGACTCTACCCTCAAAAGTAATATCTCCGTCGGCTTACCCCTTGACTTACTGGTATATGAAGCAAACTCGTTTCACCCTGGAAAATTGGTGACAATTGATGAAAGTAATCCCTATTACCAAATGATTCATCAGGTTTGGGGGCAAAAATTACGCGCCGCCTTTATGGAAATACCAGAGCCTAGTTGGAATAGCACACGGCGAGGTTCCGCAGCAATAATGTCAAGCTCAAAAGAGCTTGGCTCGGTACCCATAGAGCGGGAAAATAAAAAGAAGTCGGCGGTGAAACCAAAGCGCCAGGGCCGTAAAAAATAACATTTTTTTGCAAACAACTTCGCCCAAGCGCTTTAATCTAACTTATTTGGCTAACATTTCCCAAGTTTGCACTACGCTATCCGGGTTTAGCGAAATTGAGGTAATGCCCTTTTCTACTAACCACTTGGCAAAATCAGGATGGTCAGAGGGCCCCTGGCCACAAATACCGACATATTTATTTTGCTTACGACAGGCGTCAATAGCTCGCTCAATCATAAACGTCACTGCTGGGTCGCGTTCATCAAAATCAATTGCCAAAAGCTCCATGCCTGAATCGCGATCTAACCCAAGAGTTAATTGCGTCATATCATTAGAGCCAATCGAAAAGCCATCGAAGTAGGCCAGAAATTCATCGGCCAAAATTGCATTCGAAGGCACTTCGCACATCATAATTAAGCGCAGACCGTTCTCACCACGCCGCAGTCCAAGCTTAGCCATCATTTCGATGACACGCTCAGCCTGTTTGGTGGTCCGCACAAATGGCACCATAATTTCCACGTTATCTAAGCCCATATCTTCGCGCACCCGTTTCATCGCTGCGCACTCTAAAGCAAAAGCCTCGCCAAATTCAGCAGAAACATAACGCGAAGCGCCGCGGAAACCGAGCATCGGATTTTCTTCATCGGGTTCATAGCGTGATCCGCCAATGAGTTTCTTATACTCATTCGACTTAAAGTCGGATAAACGCACAATAACCGATTTAGGATAAAAAGCGGCAGCAATCGTGGCTACGCCTTCGACCAATTTATCCTCATAAAATGCCCGTGGACTGGCATAACCGCGCGCGACACTTTCTACTGCGCGCTTTAAA
>CANKKB010000128.1 GCA_947482555.1 Burkholderiaceae bacterium
CATGGCTTTTTACCGTTTAAAGAAGTCGCTCGCACCTATTTCAAAGAAGGCGTTGATGTTCGCACTGCATCCATTAAAGATGCCTTGCGTGAAGGTCAAGAAATCATTATTCAGATTGAAAAGGAAGAACGCGGCCAAAAAGGCGCAGCACTTACTTCTTTTATTTCTTTAGCTGGCCGTTATCTGGTCCTTATGCCTAATAACCCCAGGGGGGGTGGTGTATCCCGTCGCATTGAGGGCGAAGATCGCCAAGAACTCCGTGAAGCCATGGGTCAACTCGAAGTTCCCGAAGGTATGAGCATCATTGCGCGCACCGCTGGAATCGGGCGAGATGCGGTAGAGCTGCAGTGGGACTTAAATTACCTCATGCAGCTGTGGAAAGCTATTGATGAGGCAGCCAAAAGCAACTCCGCGCCGCTGTTAATTTATCTTGAATCTAGCTTGGTGATTCGTGCCATTCGTGATTATTTCCAACCCGATATTGGCGAAATTCTAATTGATACTGACGATATTTTCGAGCAGGCTCAAGCCTTTATGTCGGTGGTGATGCCGGATAACTTACCCCGCGTCAAGCGCTATCAAGATGATGTCCCGCTCTTTTCCCGGTTTCAAATTGAGCATCAAATTGAAACTGCGTACTCGCGTACGGTACCGCTGCCATCAGGCGGCGCAATTGTAATTGACCATACTGAAGCCTTGGTTTCGGTTGACGTGAATTCCGCCCGTGCCACCAGGGGGTCTGATATTGAAGAAACCGCCACCCGCACCAACCTAGAGGCTGCCGAAGAAATTGGCCGCCAAATGCGTTTGCGCGATTTAGGGGGTTTAATCGTTATTGACTTTATCGATATGGAGTCCGCGAAAAGTCAAAAAGATGTTGAGAATCGCTTACGCGATGCGTTACGCCATGATCGGGCTCGCGTGCAAATGGGTAAGATTTCTAAATTCGGCTTAATGGAAATGTCACGGCAACGATTGCGACCGGCCCTATCAGAGGGTAGTCATGTTACTTGCCCTCGCTGTAATGGCACTGGCCATATTCGCGATACTGAATCATCTGCTTTGCAAGTACTACGCATCATCCAAGAAGAGGCGATGAAAGACAACACAGCAGCTATTCATACGCAAGTACCTGTTGAAGTGGCAGCTTTCCTCCTCAACGAGAAACGGGCTGAAGTCATCAAAATTGAAAGTCGTTTTAAGGTCAACGTCTTAATGGTTCCTAATAAACATCTTGAAACACCGCATTACAAATTAGAGCGCTTACGCCACGATGACCCCCGTTTAGATGATCAAAAAGCTAGCTACATCATGGCGCAAGAAGCCGCTACGGAATTAGAAGCAGATACGATTGTGAGTCGGAAAGAAGAAGTAAAAGTAAAGCCTGAGGCTGCGGTTAAAGGTATTACGCCAAGTCAACCTGCGCCAATGAACCAACCCCGTGCAGCGCGTATATCTGCCAGTAACGAAAAAGCGGTGGCAGAATCAACCGGTGGGTTTATGGGTTTTATTAAGAAACTATTTACTTCGACCCCAGAAATAACTGTGACAACACCTGAAGCACGTCCGCGTCCTAGCGGAGCACGTGAAGGACGCAATGGCAATGAACGTGGTGGTCGCAATCGCCGTGGCCGTAATGAACGTCCAGCAGCAACTGCTAATGAAACAGGTGCTCCTGCTGAGGCAAATGGGCGTGAAGCAAAACCCCGTCAAGATGGCCGGGGACGAAACCGCAACAACCGTCCCGAGCGTCCAGCCGACCCAAATAGCAACGACAACGCTGAAGGCACCACAAGCTCCATTAATGCAGCGACTACCGATCTAGTTAATACTGATGGCGCCACCGTAGTTAACGCTAATGGTGAAGATCGCCCTCGTGGTCGAAATCGCCGTGGGCGCGGTCGCGGTCAACGTGAGCGTGGTGATAATCGTGCTGAAACTGCTCCTAATGAAGCTGAACCAAATCCAGTAGTTGCCCGCGAAGCCAACGCTGATTCCTCTACAAGCTGGCCACCAGTAGGTATGGCGCATATGGCAGGTAATTCTGCTTCTTTGCCCCTGCACGATCTGCAGAATAATTTAAGTGGTGTGCCGGTCGCTCAGCCTCTTGCTAACTTTGTACCAGTAACTAATGTCCCTGCTGTCGCATTACCAACGCAAGCGCCCTCATTGGCACCGAAGCCTGCTGCAGCTTTACCCAAAGTCTCCTTCTCACTTTTAGAAGAAGCCCCTTTAGTACAAGTCGTGCAATCAGCAGGTATGGTCTGGGTTGGCACTGATGCGTCTAAATTAGCAGAAGCGCAAATGCAAATGAATGCCGAACCCATTAAACCGCGTACCGAACGTATCCCTAAGCCGCCAATGAACTTGCCCAGCGGTCCAATGGTTTTAATAGAAACGGGTGGCCAAGAAAAAATGATTGATAAAAACTAGCCTGTTATTTCTAGGCTGACTAGGTATAAACTTATTCAGGTATGGTTGATCGAGCCAATCCGCGCATTATTCCCATTAGCAATGCTGTTGGTGCCCAAGCGGCAATTCCAGTGGTATTGCAAGGGACGCATTCTGAAACCTCTGACTTACGTCAGAGGCACTTGCGTGATTTACGCATCTCAGTAACCGATCGTTGCAATTTTCGCTGTACTTATTGCATGCCGAAATCGATCTTCGACCAAAATTATCCCTATTTATCTCAAGATGCATTACTGCGTTTTGAGGAAATCACCCGCATGACAAAAATCTTTACTAGCCTGGGTGTAGAAAAAATACGCCTTACTGGTGGTGAACCGCTTTTACGAAAAAATTTAGAGTCTTTAGTAGCAATGCTCGCAGAAGTTCGCACTCCATCAGGGCAAAAATTAGACCTTACCCTCACGACCAATGGGAGTCTCTTAAGAAAAAAGGCGCAGTTACTAAAAAATGCTGGCTTGCAACGCATCACAATTAGTCTCGATGCACTCAGTGATGCCGTTTTTAAAAAGATGAACGATGTTGATTTTGCAGTTGACGATGTACTAGATGGTATTGAGGCGGCAAAAGAAGCTGGCTTTGAATCCATTAAGGTCAATATGGTCGTAAAAAAAGGGGTGAACGAGCAAGAGATTTTGCCGATGGCACAGCATTTCCGTAATTCTGGCATTACCTTACGTTTGATTGAATTTATGGATGTGGGAAGCTCGAATGGTTGGAACATGGCTGAAGTGATGCCATCCCGAGATGTCATCAAACTAATTGATACACAGTTTCCCTTGCAATCACTAGAGCCAAACTATATTGGCGAAGTGGCCCAGCGCTGGCGCTATGTCGATGGCGGTGGAGAAATTGGCGTTATTTCTAGTGTTACGCAAACCTTTTGCCATACTTGTACCCGCGCTAGGCTCTCAACCGATGGGCACCTTTTTTTATGTCTATTTGCCCATCAAGGCGTTGATTTCAAATCACTATTACGCTCTGACAAAAGTGACTTAGAAATTGCTAATGCCATTATGAATACTTGGTCTAAACGTGACGATCACTATTCAGAAATCCGCGGTTCACACACGCCAATAGCAAATTCAACTGGGCGTAAAGTTGAAATGTCTTATATCGGTGGCTAAGATCATTCCTGTATGGCCGCAATCCTAGCTTCATTACCGCCCGCAGTAATTACTGGCTTAGTTTTGGCGGGTGGTCGTGCAGAGCGTATGGGCGGAACTGATAAAGGCTTAATACCCTACCTCAAAAAACCCTTGATCGAAACTGCACTCGCGCGCCTAAAGGGGCAGGTTAGCACCGTCCTCATTAACGCTAATCGCAATCGCACTAATTATGAAAGCTATGGCCACTGCGTTATTGCTGATGACCATGCAACAGAATCAATGCCATCTTATTTTGGCCCGCTAGCCGGTTTTCTGTCGGGTATGCAGCATTGTCAGACTGAATATCTGCTCACTGTACCTTGCGATTCGCCGCTGTTTCCGCTTGATTTAGGCTCTCGCTTAAGTACTGAGTTACTGCGTGGTCATTTTGATTTAGTGTATGTACGTACTGAGGACGCTGCAGGACATCGATGGAATCAAGCCGTTTTTTGTCTGATGAAAAAAACAGTTCGCTTGTCGCTTGAACAATTTTTGGCTAGTGGTGAGCGCAAAATTGACCGCTGGTTTGAAAATGTGAATAGCGGTGCGGTCCTATTTGAAAATGAACATTGCTTTGCGAATGCCAATACACCGGCAGAATTAGCTTCTCTAGAAGCATTGGCCTACCTCGAAGCAAAAAATAAATCATGACTCTTAATACCCGTGCTGGATCCTTATCTGTTATCGAGACCCGCCGCATTCTCAGCGAGTTAATCAATCAATTAACTGCAGAGGGGTACAAGAAAAATGGGGGTGTCGCGAAGGAAACGATTCAGCTTGAAGACGCGGTTAATCGCATTCTGGCTGAAGATCTTTTATCACCAATGCATGTTCCTAATGCAGATAATTCAGCCATGGATGGTTATGCCTTCAAAGGGAGTATCAATGACCCCGGCAATCCAGAGCAGAAAAAATTAAAAATTGTTGGTAGCGCCTTTGCTGGCACACCCTATTTAGGCCAGGTAGGCGCTCAAGAATGCATCAAAATAATGACTGGCGCACTCATGCCTACCGCATGCGATACCGTCATTCCCCAAGAACTCATTACCGAAATTATCTCTAACGCCGCGCAAGAAAATGCCTTACTATTTCCAGCGAATGCCGTCAGGGCAGGAGAAAATCGCAGACTGCAAGGCGAAGATTTGCGTTTGGGGCAAGTTGCCATTCCTACTGGGCGTATTTTGCGACCGTCTGATTTAGGTCTAGCCGCCTCTTTGGGCGTTAAAACCTTATCCGTACGGCGGAAATTACGCGTAGCCATTCTCTCCTCTGGTAATGAATTGCGCAGCCTTGATCAAGCGCTCGACTCGGGTAGCGTTTACGATAGCAACCGCTATAGCTTGATTGGCCTTCTCACCCGCCTCAATCTAGAAATTATTGATTGCGGAATTGTGCAAGACGATCCCATCGCCCTAAAAGAAGCCTTTTGTGCAGCGACTCTAAAGGCCGATGTCTTAATTTCATCGGGCGGCGTTTCCGTTGGCGAAGCTGATTTTACGAAACAAGTTTTGCAAGAATTAGGCGATGTAGGCTTTTGGCAGATTGCAATGCGCCCTGGAAGGCCAATGGCTTTTGGGCTGTTAAAACCTATTTTGAACAACGCCAACCCGCAAGAACCTCAAAGTAGTACCTTATTTTTTGGTCTACCAGGAAATCCTGTTGCAGTGATGGTGACCTTTTATCAATTCGTGCGTGCAGCGCTATTGCAATTGAATGGTGCCACCCAGACCACCATTCCCGCCATTCAAGTCCGGGCAGGTGAAGCCATACGCAAAAAACCAGGGCGAACCGAATTTCAACGGGGTATTGTCACTCTTGATGACAATGGTCAAGCTTCAGTTCGTACTACGGGTAGCCAAGGGGCCGGAATCTTACGCTCGATGAGTGAGGCCAACTGCTTTATTGTTTTGCCGGCCGAGCAAGGCAACATTGAAGTGGGTGATTTAGTTACAGTAGAGATTTTTGAAGGACTGCTTTAAGATTACGGCATGACGAAATTAACTAAAAAAGAAATAACCTTCCTAGATCCAATGCATACCGCCAAAACCTTGGTTTTGGTTTATTTATGTTTTTCGGTACC
>CANKKB010000129.1 GCA_947482555.1 Burkholderiaceae bacterium
GTTATATAGCGATGATGCAGTGCGCTTAGAAGCATTTAAAGCGGGTGAGTTTGACGCTTTAGTCGAGTACCGCGCTAAAAATTGGGCAAAAAGTTTTGTTGGTCCAAAATTTAATGACGGTACTTTGCTGAAAAAAGATTTTCCAAATTTTAATGGCGCTGGCATGCAAGGCTTCGCAATGAATTTACGTCGCTCTTTATTTCAAGATGTGCGAGTGCGCCAGGCCTTGGGGTACGCGTTAGATTTTGAATGGCTTAATCGACAGCTTTTTTATAATCAATATAGCCGGATTAATAGTTACTTTACCAATAGTGATTTGAGTGCCAATTTTGCTGGCGAAACAGTTCCCACTGCCGCCGAAATGAAATTATTGCTACCCTTGCAGGCGCGCTATCCTGAGTGGGTATCACCTGCGGTATTTGGTGCAATGCCACCAGCCCCTTCAACAGTACCACCTAGCAGTTTGCGACAAAACTTACGCAGCGCCCGTGATTTGTTAGCCCAAGCTGGCTGGACTTACCGAGATGGGGCCTTACGTAACGCTAAAGGCGAACAGTTTCGCTTTGAAATAGTTGAAGACGGACCATTCTTTTTACGCGTCATTTCAGCGTATGTACGCAACTTAGAGAAGCTCGGTATTAAAGTGGAAATTCGCACTAGCGACTTTGCTTTGCATCAAAAGCGCATGGATGAGTATGATTTTGATATGACTACCATTCGCTTCCCCGATTCACAAAGTCCCGGCAATGAATTATGGGATCGCTTTGGTAGTAATGCGGCAAAAGAAAAAGGTTCTGATAACGTCATCGGGGTGCAATCGCCAGTGGTTGATGCGCTAATTGATGCTATCGTCAAAGCTGAAACACGTGAACAGTTGACTACTGCTAGCCGTGCACTTGATCGCGTCTTATGGAATAGTTATTATGTCATTCCACAGTGGTACAACCCTACTCATCGCATCGCTTACCGTAAAGAGATGCGTTATCCAAAGCCACCCTTGTATTACATGGCTGAGGGTTGGATTTTATCGAACTGGTGGCGAGAGGAAAAATAATGCGCGGACAAATCTGGGCCTACATTCTGAAGCGCTTGCTGTTGATGATTCCAACTATTTTAGGGGTTTTAACTTTGACTTTTGTGGTCGTGCAATTCGTTCCTGGCGGTCCAGTTGAACAATTAATGATGGAGTTAAAAGGGAAGGGCGATGCAGCGGTAAGTGCCGAATCATCAGGTGGTGGCAGTAATTATCGGGGACGACAAGGTTTAGATGCCGAGCGTTTAGCTGAGGTAAAAGCCTTGTATGGTTTTGACAAACCACCACTCGAACGTTACTTAACGATGCTAAAACGCTTTATCCAATTTGATTTAGGCGAAAGTTATTACCAACATCAACGGGTCTGGGATTTGATTGTTACTAAACTCCCCGTTTCCATCAGCATTGGCTTATGGACCTTTTTTATAACCTATTTGGTCTCGATACCATTAGGTATTGCGAAAGCAGTACGTGAGGGTTCGCGTTTTGATGCGGTCACTAGCCTACTTATTTTAATTGGCTATGCTATCCCGGGTTTTGTTTTAGGCGTTTTACTCTTAGTCTTATTTGGTGGCGGAAGCTTTTTACAAATATTTCCTTTGCGCGGCCTGACTTCTGATAATTGGAATGATTTAAATCTCCTCAGCAAAATACTGGATTATTTATGGCATTTAGTATTACCGATCACAGCCATGGTCTTGGGGAGTTTTGCGGTAATTACGATGCTGACAAAAAATTCTTTTTTGGAAGAAATTCGTAAGCAATATGTTCTTACAGCAAGAGCTAAAGGCTTAACTGAACGCCAAGTGTTATGGAAACACGTCTTTCGTAATGCCTTATTGCCCTTAGTAACCGGCTTTCCAGCGGCATTTATCGGCGCTTTTTTTGCTGGTTCTTTGCTGATCGAAACCTTATTTTCACTTGATGGCTTAGGCTTGTTGTCCTATGAATCGGTAATGCGGCGTGATTATCCAGTAGTGTTTGGTACTTTATACCTTTTCACTTTAATTGGGCTACTTACTAAACTGGTTGCAGATCTTTGTTATGTGTTCATTGATCCACGTATTCAGTTTGGCGCTGGAGGAGGCTCTTGAACCGCTGGGCGCGTTTTAAAGCCAATCGTATTGGCTATGCCAGCCTATGGATATTTTCCATCCTTTTTGGGTTAAGTTTATGTGCAGAAATTATTGCTAATGACAAGCCATTAATCGTTCGCTATCAAGGTCATTTTTATTTTCCTATTGCCCATAACTCTCCAGAGACTGTTTTTGGTGGCGATTTTGCTACCCCAACTGATTTTTTAGATCCGGATATTCGCCGCAATATCACTACGAATGGCAATTGGGCAATCTATCCACCGATTCCTTACAGCTATGAGACGCTGAATTATTTTTCCCGCGAACCCAATCCCGCAGCCCCCTCGGCTGAAAATTGGCTTGGCACCGATGATCGTGGTCGCGACGTGCTTGCGCGTTTAATTTACGGCTTACGCTTATCGATTTTATTTGGGATTGCTTTAACGGTGGTTGGTGTCTCAGTGGGCATTATCACGGGCTCATTAATGGGGTTTTTTGGTGGCAAGTTTGACTTAGTGTCGCAACGCCTGATTGAAATTTGGTCGGCAATGCCCGAGTTATATTTACTCATCATTTTTGCTTCAATCTTCAATCCGAGTATTTGGCTTTTAATTATTTTGTTAGCTGCTTTTGGATGGATGGGGCTATCAGATTATGTGCGTGCTGAATTTTTTCGTAATCGCGCGCTTGAATATGTTCGTGCTGCGCGGGCCCTTGGCCTCACCAATTTACAAATTATGCGGCGCCATATTTTGCCGAATAGTTTGACACCAGTCATTACCTTCTTGCCATTTCGCATGAGTGCAGCAATTCTTTCTTTAACCAGCCTAGACTTTTTAGGCTTAGGTGTACCCCCTGGCACGCCTAGCTTGGGCGAATTACTTTCCCAAGGCAAAGGAAATTTAGATGCTTGGTGGATTTCAATTTCGACTTTTATTGTGTTGGTCGCCTTATTGCTTTTACTGACTTTTATGGGAGAGGCTTTACGTGATGCATTTGATTCGCGGAAAAGTGGTTCTTTAGCGGGGTTACCTAGTGGCGCCTGAGTTAGATCGAACCAGTTTGTTGCGCTATGAAAACGTGTCCATTTCTTTTGGTACTGGTCGACGTGAAAAATTTGCCCTCCGCGACTTCAATTTAACTGTTGGGGTTGGCGAGCGAGTGGCATTGGTGGGCGAGTCGGGCTCCGGTAAAACACTTTCAGCTTTAGCGCCTTTGCAATTAGAGCCCGAAGGCGCTAAAGTCAGCGGCAAAATTTGGTGGCGTGGTGATGCTGGCTTAGATTCGTATCCTAGTAGCGAAGTGGATTTATTAAGTTTGCCAATTGAACAAATTCGCTCGATACGTGGGCGTGAAATAGCGATGATTTTTCAAGAGCCGATGACGGCGCTAAATCCTCTATATACCATTGGCAATCAAGTAATCGAAGCGGTGTTGATTCACCAACCGCTTCTCTCGAAGGCCCAATGCATTGCTGCAGCAATCAGTCTATTAAAAAAAACTGGCATTGATGAAGCCGAGCGCCGTTTTTACGACTATCCTCATCAGTTATCGGGTGGGCAGCGTCAACGCGCGATGATTGCGATGGCGCTGGCTTGTAAACCCCGACTCTTAATCGCCGATGAACCGACTACCGCTTTAGATGTGAGTTTGCGCTTACAAATTTTAGATTTGCTGAAAGACCTACAAGAGGAAGCCAAGGCGGATGGTGGCATGGCTATTTTATTAATTACCCATGATCTGAATTTAGTGCACCACTTCGCACATCGGGTTGCCGTACTGAATCAAGGTAGTCTGATGGAAGTGGGGCCAACCAAGCAAGTTTTTAAGTATCCTGAGAATGCGTATACCGCAGCTTTAGTGAATAGTGAACCGGTACGCGAATTATTGCCATTGATGCCATTGGCACCCGTGTTGTTGCAGGCGGATGATTTATCCGTTTCTTATCCAAGCTCTGCGCGTAAGCGCTGGTTTGCCAAAGCCCCACGCCACACAGTTTTGAAACAGGTAGGACTCACTTTACGGCAAGGTCAAACGATTGGCGTCATTGGCGAGTCTGGCTCAGGCAAGACGACCTTAGGCATGGCTATTTTAGGTTTGCTCGGTGATTCAAGTGCAATGACCTCAGGCGAGGTTGATGTCTTGGGACAGGTTTGGGGTAATTTAAATGCTACCCAGCGTCGCGCGATGCGCTCAAACTTACAAGTGATTTTTCAAGATCCCTTTGGCTCTTTGTCACCGCGCATGACGGTGATGGAAATAGTCGCCGAGGGGCTGGATGTACATTTTCCAAAATTAAGCGCTACTGAACGTGAGACGCGGGTAGTCGATATCTTGCGCGAGGTTGGCTTAGATCGTTCTGTATTAAACCGGTATCCCCATGAATTTTCGGGGGGTCAGCGCCAACGGATTGCCATCGCGCGGGCTTTAATTTTGCGCCCCCAAATTTTAGTATTAGACGAACCTACTTCCGCCCTCGATGTCACGATTCAAAAACAAGTTCTTGCCTTGCTTAGCCAGTTACAGCATAAATACAATTTAGCCTACTTGATTATTAGTCACGATCTTGCGGTGATTCGGGCAATGTCGCACGAGATTATGGTTCTCAAGGGGGGTAAAGTCTTAGAGCGGGGCGATACTGAAACAGTCATCGCCAACCCCCGTCATGCCTATACGCGGGATCTTTTTAAAGCCGAAGAACTGACTTAATCTTCCCTGCGCCCTTTATTTTTTGATAGAATCGAGTAATGTCGCCGAAAAAAGAACAGATTACCCTTGAAAATCAAGGACTTATAAATTACCTAAAGCCTTTAGCAGGGATTATTTGCTTGGCTTTATTGTTTTCGACCGCGGTGCAGGCTCAATCCCTAGCGGAAAGCAGCAAAGAAGTAAATAAAGATGGCAGCAGCGAGATCGCTAAAGAAGTCAGCAAAGAAAGCGGGAGAAGCCTTTTTGCACGGGTGGCTGATAAATTTGTTGATTCGGTGACTGGAAATTCTGAAAGTCTCATTAACAATGCAATGGAAATGATTGGCGTGCGCTACCGTTGGGGTGGTGAACTAGCTCAATCTGGCCTAGATGCAAGTTCCTTTGTGAGTTATGTATTTAATGACAAACTGAGCTTTTTGTTGCCACGCAAATCATCCCAAATGAGTCGTGTAGGTAAGCCTGTATCCCGTGAAGAATTACAGCCGGGCGACTTGGTATTCTTTAACACGATGCGCTTAACCTTTTCCCACGTGGGAATTTATGTGGGCGATAACAAGTTTTTGCATTCACCGGCTAAAAATGCCAGTGTGCGGGTTGACGATATGCGAGAAGTCTATTGGGATAAGCGTTTTGATGGCGCGCGTCGTTTAGATGGCTCCGATTCCTTTAGCGATGCAGAGCGCAATGCCCTAATGAAAGAATTTAAGGCCCTCAAGAAATCCACCCGTAATCTCTAAGCGTCCTTTATACTCACCCATTGGTGAATTTAGTGCGCATTCCTGCTGTCATCGCATTTTGTGTATGTAGCGCGACGTAAAAGAAAATCACCCCCAATAAACCTGAACCGATTACTTTTTTTAAATGCTTTTCAGGCTA
>CANKKB010000130.1 GCA_947482555.1 Burkholderiaceae bacterium
AATCATGGGCGCGGTGCATGCCACGCTTTGAGGGGGATTTTTTATTCTGCTGAACGGCCATATTGGACTCCTAAACAAGGGGGCATTCTAGCATAAAAACGCCTCTAAATACGGGATTCTAAGCAATCATGGGTAGACATTGAATGCTCCAATAAATCCTGTTACCAGAACTATTTCTTGATATTTTTCAAGACCTTAAAGGGATTTTCGGGTGCTTCGATTGCACCTAATAATGGGCTTGAGGCACATATAGCCTCAGGGTGTTTTGGCACCAATGGTAAGGATAAAAGAATTTCATCTTCGATTAGCGCCAATAAGTCGAAATGGCTGCTGCTGACCAAGGGATCGAAAAGGTCATCTTCAATTGGATAGGCATCAGCGGCCGCTTCATCGGCAACAAAAATAAATAAGCGCTCCACATTCAATGAATACTGAAAAGCCTGTAAACACCGCTGACACGTCATAGAAGCTTGCCCCTTGAGCTTCAAACGCAAAGTTTGCTGGAGATCGCCGGCCTGATTAACCCTAAACTGGGTTTGGATTTGCCACTCAAATCCATCGTCTGGATTGCTGATATCCAGCTCTAGAGCTACGCGGGGCATGGCGCCCACTGACAATCTGCCCTCACCACGGTAGGTCTGCAGAGCACAAAAATCAACCGCCCGCAATGCTTGCGGAGTTGCAGAAAGTTCAACTTCAGGTAAAACTTGTTTACGATTCATCTCATCAGTCTAATTCAAGGCGCTATTTTTCATGACTAATTCCGTCGTCGCAACGCAACTAGCGCCAATCATTTTGGCCTCAAGCTCGCCGTATCGCCGCGAATTACTCGCCCGTTTGGGGTTACCTTTTAGTTGCCACACGCCGGCAGTTGATGAAACCCCCTTACCCCATGAAACTACCCTTGCTCTGGCCTTGCGCTTGGCTGAACTGAAAGCAAGGGTGATAGCGCAGCAGAACCCGGGGGCATGGGTGATAGGCTCAGATCAGGTGGCTGATTTATTTGGCGCTGTATTAGGCAAACCAGGTAATTTTGAGCGGGCCTTAGCCCAATTACAGTTAATGCGCGGCAATACAGTCCAGTTTCATACGGCGCTGTGTTTCATGCGCGACGAGCAGTTCACCGCCCTTAGCGTGCCAACCACGGTACAGTTCCGCGATCTACCTGACGCGATCTTAGAGGCCTATTTACATACAGAACAACCGTATGATTGTGCTGGTAGCGCAAAAGTAGAAGGGCTTGGCATAAGCCTACTTGAATCTGTGCAAAGTGACGATCCCACTGCCCTCATTGGTTTGCCACTTATTGCTTTAAGTGGCTTATTGCGTAATGCGGGCTTTGAACTACCTGCAAAACCATTAGTACACAATCGATAAATGGCTATCGGCACACTTTTTCTCATCCCCAATACCTTAGGCGTAGAAGACCGCCTCGAGCAGTTGTCATGGGTATTGCCTGCAGCAACGATCACCCAAGCGGCCGAGTTGAAATACTGGATTGTGGAGAATGCCAAAACTGCGCGGGCTTTTTTAAAAGCAATTGATTCTGTTTCATCGCTCTGCACGCCTTTGCAAGAATTAGTGCTCTTGGAATGGCGTGGCGCAGCGCAGAATGCAAAATATAATTCGAAAACACAGCCCGAAAGTTTGTTGCAAGCCTTAGTGGATGGGCACAACATGGGTTTAATGTCAGAAGCAGGAGTGCCTGGAGTAGCAGATCCTGGAGCCGAATTAATTTTGGCTGCGCATGGTTTGGGTGCGTCCGTAAAACCTTTAGTTGGCCCTAGCTCTATTTTGTTAGGACTGATGGCAAGTGGTTTAAATGGCCAACAATTTGCTTTTCAAGGCTACTTACCCAATCAAAACCAAGAACGCCTTAATCGCCTCAAGCAACTAGAAGCAGAATCACTGCGCTTGCAACAAACGCAAATTTGGATTGAAACCCCCTACCGCAATGCTGCAATGTACGACGCTTGCTTGCAAGCATTATCTGCAGAAACCCGTTTATGTATTGGCGTCGATTTGAGTCTAGCGAGCGAATCGATTCATACTTACACGCTCTCAGGGTGGCGGAAACGATTTCCTAGTGAAAAAATGTCCAGTGGATTACAAAACCGTCCAGCGATTTTTTTGTTATTGGCATAAAGGCGCAGCAAAAAACAAATGGCTTATTTCAGACTGGCATCTTTCATTAGTGCTTGACCCATTGAAGCGCCCATTTCTGCACCAAATTTTTTAGCGACCCGTTCAGCAAAATTTTCTTTTAAGGTGTAATCCAAAATGTCTGGGGCCTTAAAAATATCGCGCGCGACTGAATCCACGCTACCAAAACCATCGGCTAGACCTAATTGAACTGCCTGCTCTCCATTCCACACCCGCCCGGAAAATAATTCTGCATTTTCTTTCAAGCGCGAGCCGCGACCCGCTTTCACAACTGTAATAAATTGCTGATGAATTTGATCTAACATCGATTGCACCATCTCCACCTGCTTCGGATTTTCTTTGCTAAATGGATCGAGCATGCCTTTATTGGAGCCAGCAGTAATCAAGCGGCGCGAAATCCCCAATTTCTCCATTAAACCTGTGAAGCCAAAGCCTTCCATGACCACACCAATTGAGCCGATTAAGCTAGCTTTATCAACTACGATTTTGTCGCCTGCTACTGCCACGTAATACCCGCCGGAGGCACAAATATCTTCTACCACTACATAAAATGGTTTTTGCGGGTACAAAGCCCGTAAACGCCGAATCTCATCATTTATCATCCCGGCCTGCACTGGTGATCCGCCAGGGCTATTAATACGCAATATCACGCCGACACTACTTGTATTTTCAAAAGCTGCGCCTAGGGCAGCGTTCACATCGACTGCATTCGCTGTCGCAGTTGGCGAAATGATGCCATCCAAACTAATTAAAGCAGTGTGCTTTTCAATATTCATCACCCGTCCTGGTATATGTAAATCAAATACCTGGACAATGATGCCAACAACTAACACCAGTAGTGCTAAGCGGAAAATCGTTTTCCAGCGCCTAGCCTTACGCGTTTCTTTTAAATTTTCAAGCAGTAAATGCTCAAGAGCCTGTCGCTCCCAGTTTTCCTTCTGATCCATCAACGCTGTACTTTCTAGGTTAAGTTCGCACTGTTTTCGTACAAATGTTGCTTGCACCACTGTGCTAATTCGTGAACATTATCAACGCAAATTAAGGCGTTGGCAGCGCGCAGCTCCTCTGGCGGATGAGCACCATAAGTCACACCAACACTGTCAACTCCCGCATTTTGCGCCATGAATAAATCATGCGTGGTATCGCCAATCATCAACATGCGTCGCAATGGTACTTGCAAAATATCTGACAACTCTAACAGCATTGCTGGATTCGGTTTTGAGGCGGTTTCATCGGCAGTTCGGCTAGCATGAAATAGCCCATCTAGTTGATGAAATTCGAATGAGCGATCTAAGCCACGACGTGATTTACCCGTAGCCACCGCTAATAAGAACCCGGCTTGGCGGAGGTGCTCGAGCAATTCCCGAATTCCTATAAACAAATGCAATTCATGATCGCGAGCTAAATAATGAAACCGAAATCGCTCTACTAGCGCTGGATAACGTGCAGGCGCAATGCTGGGTACAGCGCGCCGCAAAGAATCGTCGATGCCCAAACCAATCACTGAGCTAGCTAAAGTATCGTTGGGTTCTGCTAAATCCAAATCTCGACAAGCCTGTTGGATGCATTGCACGATGGTTGGAGTTGAATCCATCACGGTGCCATCCCAATCCCAGACAATTAAATCGTAACGTCGCTCTCGGTCCTGCTGAAGCATGTTGTTCAAACGGTCATTCCTTCACCAACCTAAAATTAAATAACTTCTCACTATACCGATTTGTCGCTTAGGGCGTTGCCACTTTGTCGTTTATGACTGCGCCGATCTTAAGCGCCTTTAATAAGGCGTTGAACTCGGCCGGCATAGGCGACTCAATACGCATTTTTTCGCCGGTACGCGGATGAATAAAACCCACCAAATGGGCATGCAAATACAAACGTTTGGATTTTAAGCGGTGGTCTTCCTCTTCTAGCCCATACTTATCATCGCCTAAGATCGGGTGGCCAATACGCTGCAAATGCACGCGAATTTGATGGGTACGGCCTGTTTTTAATTGGGCCTCTGCGAGGCTAATTGCGATCGCATCACCCTCAAATACCTGTGTAACCCTCACTGCAGTGTGACTCGGAAGCCCTTCGGCATCAACCCGAACTCGCCTTTCGCCATTTGCTAAAAGGTATTTATGTAAGGGGAATTTCAGTTGCATCACCCGTGAGCCTGCTTGAATTTTGCCGTGCGCCATCAACCAATATCGCTTGTCAGTTAAGCCTTCGCGAATTTGGCGATGCATCTCAACCAAGGCACTTCTGCGCTTTGCTAATAACAATACGCCCGAGGTATCGCGATCCAGGCGATGCACTAATTCCAAAAAATGGAGCTCTGGCCTGGTCAATCTCAGCGTTTCAATCACACCCAAGGCAATTCCTGAGCCGCCATGTACCGCTAATCCAGCCGGCTTATCGATAATCAAGAGCACCTCATCTTCATACAAAATTGGCATTTGGGCGGCATATTGATGCGCCCGCGCGGCATTTTGACCTGACTGCACGCGCTCCGGTGTGGCAATCCGCACGGGAGGTAAACGCACGATATCACCTTCAATGAGTCGAGTAGCAGGTTCAGCCCGCTTTTTATTTACCCGCACTTCACCGGAGCGAATAAGGCGGTAAACATGGCTTTTAGGGACACCTTTGGCCCAGCGCAGCAAAAAGTTATCGAGACGCTGCCCAGCCTCATCAGGGCCAATGGTTTGCAATACGACTGTTGGCGCAATCGGCGATTTAGCGGAGGAAATAGAAGTCATGAGAATGCTTATTATGAACTTCTGCCATATAATCAAGGCACTAGCCAATTTGGCTCAGATTGGGCTCAACTGAGAATATCCACTTGAATCCCTAATCGTGGTGTTGGAGTCAACCATCAGAAATAGGCTCCCAGGGTTGCCCCTCCCCTGTTTAACGAGGCGCAGGGTTGGCGTGCCGTATGCCGCGACCCGCGATTAGATGACAGTTTTCAGGCGCGCGCCTACATTGATGACCCTAAAGGAGGGTAACTGTGGCGAGCGTTCGGTGTGGCAACGATTCCCAGTAATGGGCTCGATTCGAACTAACTGATTTAGAGCTTAGTTCTCTTTTAAACCACGCCCTGTAGGGGCCAATAGAACCTAGTTCTTTGGATACCCCTAATTTCATCTCCATCGCGCCGCGCATCGACCTCCCGCCCCATTTGGAGAGAATTATGAAACGTATGCTGTTTAATGCAACTCAACAAGAAGAGTTGCGTGTCGCGATTGTCGACGGTCAAAAATTAATCGATATTGATATCGAAGCTGCTGGGCGTGAACAACGCAAAGGCAATATTTACAAAGGGGTAATAACCCGCATTGAGCCATCCTTAGAGGCCTGCTTTGTTAATTATGGTGAAGAGCGTCATGGCTTTTTACCGTTTAAAGAAGTCGCTCGCACCTATTTCAAAGAAGGCGTTGATGTTCGCACTGCATCCATTAAAGATGCCTTGCGTGAAGGTCAAGAAATCATTATTCAGATTGAAAAGGAAGAACGCGGCCAAAAAGGCGCAGC
>CANKKB010000131.1 GCA_947482555.1 Burkholderiaceae bacterium
CTGCAAAAATTTTGCTTTTAAATGAAATGGTGAGGCAAAAAGTTCGCCCAGCAGAATTGGCGCGTCGCTTAAAAACTTCTGCTCAAGAGGTAAATCGCTTGACTGATTTACATCATACAACCCGCATTGATGGTATTGCGGCCGCCCTGCAAGTATTGGGCAAGCATTTAGAAATGCGTGCAGTGTAATTGCTGCGCAGAAGCATGACTCGAATACAATAAAGCGATGAAAAAAATCCTCCCCATATTTACCCTTGGCCTCATTAGCATCAGCTTGCCTGGTCTTATTCAGGCCCAAACCACGAGCCCTAAGCCCATTCCGGCTATTGGCGCAGCGGGCTCAGCGTCTGCAGCAGACAAGAAGATGACCACGGTATCAGAGACAAACGCTGAATTTTTTGCGACCGTCAATGGCCAGCCGATTTCTACTGGCTTGCTAGCCTTAAATATTCGAAATGCCATGGGCCAGGGACAAAAAGATGGCCCTGAATTACAGAATGCCCTGAAACAAGAATTAATTAATCGCAAATTGTTAACTGACGAAGCTACCAAAAAGGGCCTTGAGCGTTTAATTGATTTTCCTGATCAATATACGCAACTCAAGCAAACCTTATTAATTCAGGCCTTAGTTGAAAATCATTTCAGCACTAACCCAATTACCGATGCGCAATTGCAGACTGAATACGAGCGGCAGCGTAAATTGGTGGGCGAAAGCGCTTCCTCATTTCAGTATTATTTAAGTCAAATTGTTGTACCCAGCAAAGCAGATGCAGAAGATTTAATCCGGCGTTTTCAAAAGGGTGAGCCTTTTGGAACAATGGCACAAGCGTATTCGATCGACCAAGCTACGAAAGGTAGTGGCGGCCAATTAGGATGGCTGTTTCCTGGACAAGTAATTAAACCAATTGCTGATGTGGTGGTGAAAATGAATAAAAGCGCAATTACTACTACCCCAATTCAGACCTCGGAAGGGTGGGTCATTATTCGCTTGGATGATAAACGGCCCTTTAAATTTCCTTCCTTAGAAGAGGCTAAGCCACAACTTCGCCAAGCGATGGTGCAGCAATATTTAGTTGAAACCGTGAAGAAGTTACGGGAAACAGCGAAGATTGTGCAGTAAGCTCTACCGATGAAAAAACTTCTTCCTTCTATTTTGACTGGTGTTTTGGTTAGTGTTTTGACTTGCATCAGTGCGCAGGCCAATGCTGGCGAAAAAGTAGCCTATCAAAATTGGATCGTGGATATGAGTGGCGTGACCACTGAGGCGTATACCGCCAATGATTCTAATTCTTCTTTTGGGCTTTTTTGCAGTGGTGAAAAATGCCTTTTTTATTTGCATCAAGCCTTGCAATGTCAGCCTAATGCCAAATATTCGGTGCTCATGAATAGTGCCACTATTTCTACCGCTCTGTCGATGCAATGCACACAAATTGGCAAGAATTTATTTCAGATTTTAGATCCCTTTAATGCTGTACTAGAGGCTTTAAAATCGGGTGAGACCATTGGTTTTGCAGTAGCTTTGCAGTCGGGCGCATTTGGCGTAACGCGCTTTAGTTTGGCGGGTAGTGGCGACGCAATTAAACGCGCACTTTCTGAGGCAGCTCGTAGTTCTCAACGGGGTAGTCCGCAGACTCAGCCGCCACCCAATTCGCCGGGTACTAAAGGCCTCAAAGATATTATGATTTAAAACGAATAGCTGGCGGAGATCCAGCCACGGGGTTGAGTGGTTGTGCCGTCAGTATTGGTGGGTTGCCCATACTGGTTATATAAGGGGTTTTTGCCCACCATCCACGCAACACTACCCGCTACATTCCAATTTTGATAGTTCCATTTCAAGCCAATACCTGCCCCCATTAAGGAGTAAGTATTATTCGCGTTGGTCTGCCCCTGCCAGCCCGCAAAAGTAGCTTTGTATTGCTGAACCGTACCCCAGTCGTAAAACGCTGACAAGGTAAGATTTTGCGGTAATTGCCGCCTCAACTCTAAGGTTGCTAGAGCGCCTTGCGAGCCAGGACTTTGCGCTACGGGGTAAGCACGCACCCCATAAGGGCCACCCAAGTAAAATTGTTCGGCAGAGTTTAGGTTAACTGAAGCCAATTGACCGGAAAGCGCGACATAAATTGAATTGAGACCATCTTCAGTCAGTTGTTGATTGCGGCTACCTGAGAAATTGAATTTTGCAAAGGTGGTTGGAGTATAGGTTCCATAGCCTTGAATGCTGGTCGCAGAAATTGCTAAATTGCCTAAGACAACCGCAGCAGATCCTGTAGAAATAGCGCCACCACCAAAACTATCATATTTATTCCCTGACATGCCAAACGACAGATTATTAATGGTGTAACTACTAATCGTTGAGCCTGAAGTTTGGTTTTTATTCATATAACTTTTAATGTCATATGCCATGGTGGTATTTAAATTAGCAGCTTGCGAACGAATGAGGGGATATGCTGCGGAAAGGCCCGTGGTCCATGCATCGCCAAAGCCACTATTGTTGGAGGTATAGCTACTGACATTTTTATAATTAAGATAGGTACCTGCGATACCTAAACGTAAGCCATTATTGGTAGCCGGTAAAGAGTAAGCCCCCTGAATGTAGGCAGATCCCTCAGAAACAATACCATTAATGGCAGCTTGATCACCAAACCCACTGGGATTATTTAAATTGATCGCCACAGTAGCTTGGTTTGAGCCAGTGGTGCGGCTACCGTAGTTATTTAATTCTGCGCGTCCTTGCGTTAAGGGCGTATCGGAAAGCTGCATTTTTAGGGCAGTTTCACCATCATTGGCACCCGGTTCAAGTTGGCTCGCAACAATTACGCCAGGCGTTTCATTGAGAATAATGAGTGCCCGCTCGACCTTGGAAAGGTTGAGATAATCGCCAATGGGATTGGCGTCGGTAATATATTTGGCAGCTAAATCTTTGCTAAAGCGGGTTGGGCCCTGGGGTGTTTCTACAATGACACTACTGAGTTTGGCTTCAGTGACTAAAATCTTGACGATGCCATTGGCAATCTTTTGGGGTGGCAATATCGCTTGAACGGTATAACCATTTTTCCGATAGTAATCAATGACAGCATCGCAGGCTTTTTGCAGATCATCAAAATTTACCGAGCGACTAACCCACGGGCGCAATACTTCTTGAATCTGCGCCTCAGGCAGAATATTGATGCCCTCTACAACAAACGACTTCACGACAAAACGGGTTTCACCATCTTTAGGTGCCGTTTGCTCTAAAGGCTCGGGTTTGCCGGGTTGCGGTAAGGCAAGCGGTGAGGGTAAGGGTAGTTGTTGTTCTAAATTTTGTTGCAATGCACCTGCATCTACTTGGGCATTCGCTGGAAGAGCAATAACAATAGCCACTATGAAGATAATGTTTTGCCAAAATTGGGGATTCAGTTGGAGTTGAATTGACGACTTATCTTGGGGCATTACGATCTAGTGAGCTTTCGATTATAAAAATTGGTAATGTCTATATAACTTAAGCTAATTATTGCATTAAGCTAGTGGTTAAGGGCGCTAGTAAGCCCTTAGGCTTATATTGACACCCAACATCTGGGCTTATTGCTAAAATGTTGGTATGGAAATTAAAGGCCATGTATACCTGATTGAGGACGATCTCTCGGTGCAAAAATCCCTTGTGCGCGCCTTAAGCAAACAGGGGCTTGAGGTTATTGGCTATACCACGGCCACGGCCTTTTTAGCTGCAGCACCTAAACATACCCCCGAGGTGATTCTATTAGACATGCAAATGCCGGGTTTAACAGGGCTACAACTGCAGGAAAAAATGAACCAGCAAAGTTGCTTAACGCCGATCATTTTTATTAGTGGTCAAAGCCACCCTCAGCAAATTATTGAAAGTCTAAAAAAGGGGGCAGTAGACTTTTTTCTCAAGCCATTTAATTTGGCCGACTTAACAAAGGCTATATTTCGAGCGCTGGAGCTAGATCAGGGAAATGCCCGGCGCTTAAAGCTACATCAAAACATTGTAGACCGTTTTTCTAAACTCACAGAACGTGAAAAAGAAGTATTCGAGTTGTTAACGCTAGGCTTAATGAATATAAAAATTGGTGAAATATTGGGCATTGCCCCAGCTACAGTGAAGATTTTTAAAGCTAATGTTATGCGAAAAATGCAGGCTGATTCAGAGCAAGATTTAGTGCTCTTAAAGGTGGAGTTGAAAAGAGGTTTCCGGGCTAGTTGAGCGTGGACTTAAGTTGGCTTTGGTAAAAGGTTAGGTGAAAGCAGGCCCCCCCAGTTGGAATATTTTCTACAGTAATGGCGCCATTATGAGTTTCCATGATGGCGCGACTTAACCATAATCCTACGCCCATGCCACTAGGCTTGCTAGTGTGAAAGAGTTCGAAAATATGATTCGCTGCCTCTGTCGAAATTCCGCTGCCATTATCGGTTATTTTAAAGATGATTTTTTCCTCTTCATATTGAATGCTTACAAAAATTAAGCGCTTACCCCGCTTATTGAGTAACTCTTCAATGGCATTATTAAAAAGATTGAGTACGACCATTTGTAGTTGACCCTCATCACCATAGACAAGGGCATTTGCTGGAATATCTAGTGCAACTTCTATTTCATAGCTGCTACATTTAGACTTCACTAACAAATAAGCATCATTGACAATTGCCCCTAAATTAATTAACTCAAATTGCTCTGAGCCCTTTTGAAATAAGCGTTTTAGGCGATTAATAATATCGGCTGCGCGAATATTATCTTTTAAAATATCCTCTAAAATTTCTTGCGGCTCTTCACTATTCGGTGCATTTTTAATTAAATCGAGCAGCACTTCTGCATTGAGTCGCATGGCGCCGAGGGGTTGGTTCAGCTCGTGTGCTAACGAGCTTACCATTGTTCCCATATCGCTAGCCTTTTGAGTGACCGCAAGTTTTTTTAGTAACTGATTTTTTTCTGCGAGGACCTGTAAGAGGGCAATATTTTTATTATCAGTTGACCTTTTTTGTTTTTCTGCAATAGCTCCACCAAGCCATAATTTTTCTAGATAGTAATTATTGCTAGTAAGTGCAATAGCCATCATTTGTATACCCAGTAGAAAGCGCGTAATAACGAGTGCGGCGTCTTCTTGATAGATTGTGACAAGCTCTTGACTTGGATTGAGATATAAAGCAAACATATTGAGACTTAAGCGACTCAGAATGATGACGATTCCAACGATTGAGAGCCAAAATAAGAGACGTAATTGCAAGGATCGCTGAGAATTTTTAGCTCGCCTAGTTTCAATAGCTGACCAAATCAGGTAAGCCATTAAAAAGACACCTACTAAGCGTACTCGGTAGTGAATTGAGCTTGGGAATTCTTCTAATAGATATGCAAAAGTAATGACAAAAATAAGGATGGATATTAGGCCGCTCCATCTGATTTTGCGAGAAATAGTCTTAGACCAAGAGCGTGCTTGTAAGGCCTGCATTAAATATACCCCTACTAAAGCAGTATTCGCTGGAATGAGTAAACTTGCGTTAAAAAATGGGGTAATGCTAAATAAAATGCTACTGATTGCAATCAAAGCCAGTTGAATTGGCCAATAAATCGTAGTAACCGAAAGTAATTTAAAGCCTTGGGGCGGAAAGAAGCTAGCAAACAGCCCAATTGCCAGAATGGCAATGACTAAATAAAAAATTTGTGAGGCATATTGATACTCTTGGGTAGTA
>CANKKB010000132.1 GCA_947482555.1 Burkholderiaceae bacterium
CAGCATCATTCATATCGATCATCACGACATCAAGACCTGCAACTGCACAAACCTGAGCGATACCATTACCCATTGTGCCTGCGCCGATAATCCCGACTGATTGAATTTTCACGGCATACTTTCTATTAAATAATTACGACATTAATGGTTGTGGAACTTGGTTTATCTTGGCCTAGCTTTTCTGCTTTGGGCTTATGCCAAAGAGCTGATCTTTCGCGGGAGCGTTAGTTAGCGGTTTACGAAATTCTGCAAGTACTTGTACGCCACGTTGAACTGCAGGGCGAGCGCCAATTTTTTCATACCATTTTTTAAAATGTGGGAAGTCATCCAATTCAATCCCTTGGTTTTTCCAATTACGGGTCCAAGGATAAGTTGCAATGTCGGCAATCGTGTATTCCTTGCCAGCAATAAATGGATGCTTGGCAAGCTGTCGATCCATTACGCCATAAATGCGTTTAGCTTCATTGGTATAGCGGTTCACTGCGTAGTCAATTTTTTCAGGTGCGTAGAGACGAAAGTGGTGGTTTTGCCCTAACATTGGCCCAACACCCCCCATTTGAAACATCAACCATTCCATGACTACATATTTATCACGAGTTGATTTCGGCAGAAAGCGGCCTGTTTTCCCGGCGAGATAGAGCAAAATGGCGCCCGATTCAAAGAGGTGAATTGGCTTGCCATCGGGTCCGTGCGGATCGACTAAAGCGGGAATTTTATTATTCGGGCTAATCGTTAAAAAATCAGGATTAAATTGATCACCTTTGCCAATATCGACAGCATAAGCATCCCAATCACGACCTAATTGATAGCCGCATTCCTCCATCATCACATGGATCTTGTGCCCATTGGGGGTTGGCCAGCTATAGACTTCCATAGGTGCGTGTTTCTTTAGCATCTTGATTCCTTAAAGTGATTGCTTGATTTTACAATTGCTGGAGTCGTAATAATGCGCTTTTTAAAGTTTCGGTCTGCTTAGCAAAGCAGAAACGTACAACGCCTGAATCCAGTGGCTTTGCATAGAACGCTGAAACCGGAATGGCTGCAACCCCAATTTCAGTCGTTAGCCAACGGCAAAAATCACTCTCATTCAATTTTGCTTCGGGCACGGATAAGGCGGAATAATCGACACATTGAAAATAGGTGCCAGGACAAGGCAAGAGTTGAAAGCGTGTATTAGCTAAACCCGCGCGAAAATAATCCCGTTTAGCTTGATAAAAACGGGGTAAATTTTGATAGTGTGCTGGCGTCTTTAGATACTCGGTAATACCATATTGCACTGGCGTATTAACCGTGAAGACATTAAATTGATGAACCTTACGAAATTCATGCATAAGCTCTGCAGGCGCAGCTACATAGCCAATTTTCCAGCCAGTAACATGATATGTTTTGCCAAAGCTCGAAATCAGAAAGCTACGTTTAGCTAATTGCGGATGACTGGCAATGCTTTGGTGAGCTTGACCATCGTAAACCATATGTTCATATACTTCGTCGCTACAAACTAAGACATCGGTATTTGCCAGTAGTGTTGCCAAGCGATCTAAGTCGGCATTACTCCACACCATGCCCGTAGGATTATGGGGCGAGTTAATCATGATGAGGCGGGTTTTTTTATTGATAGCTTGACTTAGTTGCTCCCAGGGAATTTCATAAGAAGTCACTCGACCGTTCTGGTCACGGATCGTTTGGAGAGCAAGACCAATCGGCTTGCCACCTGCTAGTTCAATGGCCGGTTGATAGCTATCGTAGGCTGGCTCGAGCAAAATGACCTCATCGCCAGGGTGAACACAGCAGAGCACCGCGGTCAAAATACCTTGCGTTCCTCCCGCAGTAATGGTGATTTCTGTTTCTGGTAGATAACTTTTGCCATACAAGGCGAGAATTTTCTCGGCAATCGCTTGGCGCAATTCAAGAATACCTGCCATGGGTGGATATTGATTGTGACCAGCCAACATAGCAGCGCTAACTGCCGAGATCAATTCGGTATCACAAGGAAAGTCGGGAAAACCTTGGCCTAAATTAATGGCCTTTGATTCGCTGGCAAGTGCCGACATAATGGTAAAAATGGTCGTCCCCACTTGCGGTAGGCGTGAGGGAAAGGGCGCAATTCGAGCAGAATTTTCTGCATTCGGGGCGCTGTCGCTAGAATAGGGGGAATCTTGAATCTTCATAACCAAATTGTGCCATGCTGATCATTCTTTCTCCCGCCAAATCATTAGATTACCAAACCCCAGTAAAGCTGAAAAAGCACACGCTACCTCAGTTTGTACCTGAATCCGCAAAATTAATTGCCGACTTAAAGATACTCTCGCCCCAACAACTGGCCAAGTTAATGGGCTTATCAGACCAGTTAGCAGCCTTAAATGTCGGGCGCTATCGCGACTGGTCGAGCAAATTTACCGCCGAAAATAGCAAGCAAGCCATTTTTGCTTTTGCGGGCGACGTATATGACGGTTTGGATGCTAGCACCTTAAATGCGAAGGCCTTAGATTTTGCTCAAGACCACGTGCGGATTCTTTCCGGGCTTTATGGCGTGCTCAAGCCCTTTGATTTAATGCAGCCTTACCGCTTGGAAATGAGCACTGCCTTAAAAAATGTGCGGGGAAAAAATCTGTATGAGTTTTGGGGTGAGCGGGTTACCAAGGAACTGAAAAAAAGCCTCGCTATTCAAAAAAATCCTTTTTTGCTGAACCTGGCATCTGAAGAGTACTTTAAGGTATTACAAGCTGCAGACTTCGACTACCCCATTATCTCGCCGGTTTTTAAGGATGCGAAAGCAGGGCAATACAAAATTATTTCTTTTTATGCAAAACGGGCGCGCGGTTTAATGACCCGTTTTGTGGTTGAAAATCGGCTTACCGACGCTACTGATTTAAAACAATTCAATTTGGCTGGATATCGCTACAATGCAGCAGCATCAAAGCCATTACAACCGGTTTTTTATCGCGCAGAAAAAAATTAAGGCTTTTTATTATGGCTGTCTATCGTTCAAAATCCTCGCAACGTTCTTCGCCCGAAGCAGACCGCTTGGTGGCCGATGCAATTTCCTTAGCAGCATCGGGCAGTCGCATTGAGGATGAATTTTGGGAGGTGCGTCTACTTGAGCGTTTAGCACGCCTACTAAAAAGTCAAAATCAAAATGTAATTGATGCAGCATTAGATCAAACATTTAAAATTAATACCGTTGCTTTTGAAGTCTTGGCTGATAATGCTGAAACTTTGGCTGAGTCGCTGACGCTTGAGTACGAAGGTCAGAGTTGGGATGCACTTTTAATTGCCATGCCGATTGTGGCGCATACCCGCTATCAAATTCCATCGGGCGCTTTGCCTGTGCAAATCATCGAGGCAACTGCGTTAGCCTTGCAACGTTCGATTGCAGCGAACGATACTCGCTTAGCAATTGTGCCTTGGTTATATAGCATTGACCAAATGCCCCATTCACATTGTCAAACCCGCATTTTGCTTGAAGCGTTATCTTCGGCAGCAGTTTCTGCTAGTGAGATGAAATTAGAGATGCGTGGCATGTCGGAAACGATTGCGGTATTAGCTGATCCACGCTTTATTGTTGCTGTTATTGCCGCTCCTTCCGGAAAACCCTTATTTTGTTGGCAGGCTGAAAATCCTGCACGACAAGAGCGGGGGGTGAGTTTAGTCGAGTGGCAAGCGGCCATGCATGAGCCGATTGCAAGTTTATTTCCTGGCTGCGAATTCGATTTGCTCTTGCCCGAAGCGTATTTCACCAATTGCCGTCTAGCAGACAAGCAAGTAAGGCCTTTGAGTATTCGCGCTGCGGTGAACTTTTTAGAATCAGCGTTGAGCATCATTCCTGCGGGCTTATCGTGTGTAGTTGGTGCTTTTGGCGAAGAGCAGGCTGATGAATATCGTTTGGCGTTTAGTGTGAAAGGATCAGCCGACGTAGTTTATGGGGTGATATGGCCTTTATACGATCGCGAACATGTTGCTAACGATGCGTTAAATGATGTCTCAAACGATGAAAGCCCAATTAAAGAAATTTGTGACGCACTTCGAGATGCTGGAATTGAAGATGTCTTTCGACACGCAGTCTTGTTTGCTCCCGAATTGTGTGATGACTGTGGGGCGCCCTTATTCCCAGATCGTCAGGGTGAGGTAGTGCATGCTGAAATGCCAGAAGATTCACCTACCCAACAACCTTTATTTCATTAGCCTTATTCGACTTTAGTAAATAAATGGGGATCTTTGCCGCCTTTCATTTCAGCGGTTTGGCAAAAGTCAGCTAAGCGAACGCCACTTTTAATATTAAAGAGCATCGCTTTATTTCCCAGCACGACAAGGTCGAGGCCCGTATCCATATTTTTATAACGCAAGCTACCTGGTAATGAAGTCTCTTTATTCATCACAAAGCTTCTTGAGTTCCACTCTAAGGTCAGATTTTCTGGAGTGCCTGAAGTTTTTAATTCCATCCCATTGCTGCAGGTCCAAGAGAAGGGTGAAGAATTGCGCAGACTTTGTGCTTGACTCGTAAATGCAGCTAAGCAACCGATACTGGCTAGTGTAATTTTGAGGGGGAGTACCAGCGCGTTTTTTTTCATGTTGTTTTCCTTAATTGAGTAAGTGCTTTACGCCTGCTTGTTCTTCAAGTAATTCATTGAGGGTATGGTTCATGCGTTCACGTGAAAAATCATCAATGGCTAAACCCTCAACTAATTGATATTCCCCATTTGCACAAATAACAGGGAAACCATAAATTACGTCTGCTGGAATACCATAGTCTCCTTTCGAAACAATACCCATTGTGGTCCATTTACCGCTGGTACCAAGGACCCAATCATGCATATGATCAATTGCTGCGTTTGCAGCCGAGGCCGCAGAAGATAGGCCGCGCGCTTCAATGATAGCGCCCCCGCGTTTCCCAACTGTAGGAATAAAAACATCCTTGTTCCAAGCTGGATCATTAATTAGTTTTTCTACCGACTCGCCGTTAATCGTGGCAAAACGATAGTCTGGGTACATCGTGGGACTGTGATTTCCCCAAACAATTAATTTTTCAACTTCAGCAACTGGCTTGCCCATTTTCGCGGCCAATTGAGAAAGTGCGCGGTTATGATCAAGGCGCAACATCGCAGTAAAGTTTTTAGCGGGTAAGCCAGGCGCTGATTTCATCGCAATATAGGCGTTGGTATTAGCGGGATTGCCCACTACCAAGACTTTGACTGTGCGCTTAGCAACAGCGTCGAGCGCCTTACCTTGCGCAGTAAAAATTTGGGCATTAGCCGATAGCAAATCTTTGCGTTCCATGCCTGGACCCCGCGGACGGGCTCCCACCAGCATAGCAATATCAACATCTTTAAACGCCGTCATCGGATCACTATGGGCACTCATTCCCGCTAGCAAGGGGAAGGCGCAATCATCGAGCTC
>CANKKB010000133.1 GCA_947482555.1 Burkholderiaceae bacterium
GCGGATTTTCTGCGCGAATATGCTGCCGGCCGGACCCCTAACCCCGATGTGTTGTGTAACGCTGAAATTAAATTTAAGGCTTTTTTAGATCATGCGATGAGTCTTGGGGCAGATTTAATTGCCACTGGACATTACGCCCGCGTCCAAACTAATAATGGGCAAGTTCAATTACTAAAAGCGCTAGATGCAAGTAAAGACCAAAGTTATTTTTTGCATCGCTTAACCCAAGCGCAATTAAGCCATGTTTTATTTCCCTTAGGTGAGATGCAGAAATCAGCTGTACGGACGATCGCTGCTGATATTGGTTTACCTAATGCAACTAAAAAAGATTCAACGGGAATTTGTTTTATTGGCGAACGCCCTTTCCGCGAGTTTTTAAATCGCTATTTGCCACGCACCCCCGGTTTAATTTGCTCGACCGATGGCAAGGTCTTAGGCGAGCACATGGGTCTAGCATTTTTTACTTTGGGTCAACGCAAAGGCATTGGCATTGGCGGTAGTCAAGACGGCTCTGGAGATGCCTGGTATGTAGCCCGCAAAGATATGGCTAGTAATACCTTATTCATTGCCCAAGGACATGATCACCCATGGTTGTTCAGTCGTGACTTAGTAGCGATGGAGGCCAGTTGGGTAGCGGGTGCTGCGCCAAGCAGGCAAAATATCTTTGCGGCAAAAACCCGCTACCGTCAAGTTGACGCTGCTTGCAGTATGTTGACTAATGGGGATAAATTTGATTTGCACTTTACTGAACATCAATGGGCAGTTACCCCTGGACAATCGGCTGTGCTTTACGCTGGCGAGGTGTGTTTAGGAGGGGGAATTATTACTGAGGCGATGTCTCAATAAACGATTGGCGTTGCGCCAATTTTGCATAAAGACGCGCGAGATTGGGGTATTGGGTTTGCCATTGCAACTGCGGAAAACGAAACTCTAAATAACCCAAGGCGCAGCCAACTGCAATATCAGCCAAACTAAATTGGTTGCCACAACACCAGTTCGCCTCACCTAAACCGGCAGACATACTTTGCAAAGCGGCTTGAATTTTACCCATTTGACGGGCAATCCAGGCTGCACTTTGTTCGGGGGCAGGTCGCCAAGTAGCTTCTAGGCGAGCCAAAATTCCGGCATCCAAAATACCATCGGCTAACGCTTCCCAAGTTTTTACTGCTGCGCGTTCACGACCAGCTGCGGGAATTAATTTGCTCACTGGACTTAAAGTATCAACATATTCAACAATGACGCGCGAATCAAACATCGCGCCACCATCCTCCAAAACTAGACAGGGTACTTTGCCAAGCGGGTTGATTTCGCTGATAGTCGTTTTCGCATCCCAGACGTTTTCAAGTACATGGTCAACTTCAATTTTCTTTTCGGCAAAAACGATGCGTACTTTGCGCACATAGGGGCTAGTAAGAGATCCGATTATTTTCATAGTGGGCAAGTATACCGATGCAGAAGAAGCGAGGTCAATCATTGATTCCTAATTATTGAGTCATTTGCGCAAACGCATTAAAATCAAGCTTTATTGATATCCTTTTATAAAGGCCATTGTGAGCCAGTCAAAATCATCCCTTTCCCCAGTAGCTGCAGCTGATTCAGTGCTTACCGCGCTCTCACCGCTGGATGGTCGCTATGCTGGCAAGGTGGACGCTCTTCGCCCTTGGCTCTCGGAAGCAGCTTTTATGCGCCAACGGGTATTCGTTGAGATCCAGTGGCTCTTAGCGCTGACTTCCGCAGGTTTATCTGATGTACCAAGTATCAGTAAAGCAGATAGTGATTTTTTACTCGCGCTGGCCCAAGACTTCGAAATTGCAGATGCAGCGCGCATTAAAGAAATTGAGGCGGTAACTAACCACGATGTAAAAGCGGTTGAATATTGGCTCAAAGAAAAAGTGGCTGGACGCCCTGCATTGTTGAAAACCAGTGAATTTATTCACTTTGCTTGTACTTCAGAGGATATTAACAATACCGCCCATGGCCTGATGTTGAGAGGCGCTCGTGACAAAGTACTATTGCCTCAGTTGCGTTTAATTCAGCAAAATTTAGCTGCTCTCGCACTAACTCATGCTAAGGTGGCGATGTTATCGCGTACCCATGGGCAGCCTGCATCGCCTACCACTCTGGGAAAAGAATTAGCCAATATTGCCCAGCGCTTAGAGCGGGCCATTAATGTGATTGCGGCAGTGCCTTTATTTGGCAAAATGAATGGCGCAGTAGGAAATTACAACGCCCACATAGCTGCTTATCCGGAATTTGATTGGGAGCAATTGAGTCGGCAGGTGGTTGAAAAGCATTTAGGATTAGTTTTCAACGCGTACACCACGCAAATAGAGCCGCACGATGGTATGGCAGAATTATTCGATGCAGTTGCGCGGGCGAATACCATCTTGCTCGATATGGATCGGGATTTTTGGGCCTATATCTCCTTGGGTTATTTTAAGCAGCGCACCAAAGCGGGCGAAATTGGTTCGTCAACGATGCCCCATAAAGTTAACCCCATCGATTTTGAAAATTCCGAAGGTAACCTAGGAATTGCGAATGCTTTATTGCGTCACTTAGCAGAAAAGTTACCGATCTCTCGTTGGCAGCGTGATTTAACCGATTCCACCGTGTTACGAAATTTAGGCCCGGCGTTTGGACATAGTGTGTTGGCTTACGATAGCGCCTTACGCGGACTCGCTAAATTAGAAGTAAATTTAGCCGCCATCGCTGCCGATTTAAATGCTTGTTGGGAGGTTTTAGCCGAGCCAGTGCAAACGGTAATGCGCCGCTATGGCATTGAAAATCCCTATGAACAACTAAAGGAGCTCACCCGCGGTAAGGGTATTACGCAAGCCGATTTACAAAGCTTTATTCAAGGGCTAGCGATACCTGCCGAGGCTAAGACGCGCTTGCTAGCGATGACCCCCGCTTCATATCTAGGTTTAGCAGTTAGCTTAACTGAACGTTTGGGCAAGTGATAGCTAGTCAACTGCCCACGGGCGAAAAACATTCAGCTCGAGTTCAGCGCCCATTTTTTTTATTTTTACTTTATCAGTTGGGCTGGCATTTACTCTTGCCCTTGGTCGGTTTACGTCTTTGGTGGCGCGGCAGAAAAGATCATGGTTATTGGCAATATTTAGATGAGCGGATTGGTTTAACGGGTCAGTTATCCGAGTTTCGTCAGGCCATTTGGATTCATGCGGTATCAGTCGGCGAGACCCGTGCCGCCGAACCATTAATTCAGGCCTATTTAGCCCGTGGTGAAAAAATCTTGCTTACTTGCATGACGCCGAATGGCCGTCGCACAGGTCAAGCACTCTATGTATCAGCAATTGCATCTGGACAACTGCGGCAGTGCTACTTGCCATATGATATTTGCTGGGCAGTGGCGCATTTTTTAAAACAAGCGCAACCCAAGTTTGGTCTATTTATAGAAACCGAGGCTTGGCCTACTTATGTTTTTAGTTGCGCTGAAAAGGACCTACCCCTATTTTTAATTAACGCGCGACTGTCAGATCGGAGCGCACGACGCATAAAATATTTTGGCCGTGCTGGTGAGGAATTATTTCAAGCATTTACTGGAATTTTGGCCCAAACAGAATTAGATGCAGAGCGCTATCGTGCACTAGGGGTAAAGAATTGCGCAGTTTTTGGCAACCTTAAATTTGATGTTCCTATTAAGCCAGAATTACTCCAATTGGGCGCGAGCTGGCAGGCAAATTTACGCGCATCAGGCCGTCTTGTGGTTTGTGCGGCTAGTACCCGCATGGGCGAGGAGCAGCTAATACTTGACGCTTGGCAGCAGGTTTTAAAAACGGCTCGTAGTCAACCTCAGCCATTGTTATTTATCGTGCCACGCCACCCCGAACGTTTTGATGAAGTGGCAAAGGCAATTTTAACGAGCGGCTTTCGTTTGAGCCGACGCAGTGAGGCCCTTCAACAGCCCATGATATTTGACAATATAGATGTGTTTTTAGGCGATTCGATGGGGGAGATGTCAGCGTATTACAGCGCAGCCAACTTAGTGGTGATGGGCGGTAGTTTCATGCCATTTGGCGGTCAAAACTTCATCGAAGCTTGTGCAGTAGGTTGCCCAGTTATTGTGGGTGAACATACTTTCAACTTTCAGCAGGCTACGCTAGATGCAATTAGTATTGGTGCCGTAGTACGAGTTTCAACACCGCAGCTAAGTCATACTTTAGTCGAGTTATTGTCGGTTGCTGAGCAACGAATGGCAATGGCGCTTGCCGCTACAAAATATGCCAATTTACATCAAGGTGCTACTAATAAAATATTAAATGCCATCGATGAGGAATTAAAGCTTAAGTCGACAAATTCATCTTAGCAGGCCAATTACAAGGCTAAAGTAATTTCAGCTTAAAGTACTGGACTTAAACTTTAGCGCCGTAATTAGGGTCATCTTTACTCATATCATCGGGCTTACGATCGCCCTTCACTAAGTCTTCGCGCTTAACGCCCAACCACATTGCTAGAGCGGCTGCTACAAAAACCGAAGAATAAATGCCGAACAAAATTCCAATGGTGAGTGCTAGCGCAAAATAAAACAGGCTAGGACCACCTAATAGCAGCATCGCTAAAACCATCATCTCCGTACTACCATGGGTAATGATGGTACGACTCATGGTACTAGTGATGGCGTTATCAATAATTTCACGCGTATTCATTTTGCGATATTTGCGGAAATTTTCACGGATGCGGTCAAAGATCACAACTGATTCATTAACGGAATAACCCAATACAGCCAAAATAGCTGCTAACACTGACAGTGAAAACTCCCATTGGAAAAACGCAAAGAAGCCCAAAATAATAATGATGTCATGCAGGTTAGCAATGATGCCGGCAACTGCAAATTTCCATTCAAAGCGAAAGGATAAATAAATCACAATACCGATCACCACAAAAATTAAGGCCTTTAGACCATCTAGCGCAAGCTCACGGCCCACTTGAGGGCCCACGTATTCAACCCGTTGCAATTTGGCGCCGGTGGTATTGCTTTGCAATGCTTCCATGACGGCATTACTTTGGATAGCAGAGGAGACGACTTTACCAGCAGCATCTTTTTGTAGAGGGAGGCGAATTAAGACGTCGCGTGAACTGCCAAAATTTTGAATTTGGGTATCGGTATAGCCTAGTTTAAAAATATCATTACGAATGGTATCGATCGGTGCAGTTTGGGGATAACTAATTTCCATTACCGTGCCACCAGTAAACTCGACTGATAGATGGAGGCCTCTTTGCCAAAGAAAAAAAACTGCTGCTAAAAACATCAACAAGGAAATAATATTGAGCGCCAAGGCATGGCGCATAAATGGAATGTCTTTACGGATGCGAAAAAATTCCATGACCTATTTCTCC
>CANKKB010000134.1 GCA_947482555.1 Burkholderiaceae bacterium
CTTAACAAAAAATGCTAGCGGTCTTTTGCAAGCTGAACTTTCTGCCTTAGAGGCTCAAGGCCAAGGTAAGGTTATTTCGAATCCCCGCATCATGACCTCAGATCAAGTCAAAGCAACCATTGAGCAAGGTACTGAATTACCTTATCAAGTTTCATCACAAAGTGGCAGTAAATTGCAATTTCGTAAAGCAAACCTGCGTCTAGAGGTAATCCCTAAAATTCATCCCGACGGAATGATTTCGATGTTGGTGAGCATTACTAAAGACACTGTCGGTATGAAAACTGAACAAGGCTATGCCATTGATACAAAAACGCTAAGCTCGGAAGTAACCGTAGAAAATGGCGGTACAGTCATTATTGGCGGAATTTATCAAACTATTGAGCGTGAAGACATCGTCAAAGTCCCGCTCCTTGGAGATATCCCCATTCTGGGCCATTTATTTAGGCATAGCGCCAAACTTCAGGATAAAAAAGAGTTGCTGGTTTTCCTCACCCCTACGGTCTTGAGCAAACCCTAATAAAATCAGGGCGTGAACTCCTTACCAAACAATTCAAGCAATATTTTCTTAATCGGCCTCATGGGGGCTGGCAAGTCTACTGTGGGGAAATTATTAGCCCGCAAGCTAGGACGCCGTTTTATTGATAGCGACCAGGCGATTGAGGAGCGCTGCGGCGTCAAAATTCCCCTTATTTTCGAAATGGAAGGGGAGTCTGGGTTTCGTAAACGTGAAGCCCAAATGATTGCTGAGCTTACCCAAGAACAAGACATTATTTTGGCTACAGGCGGGGGCTCGATTCTTGCCGTTGAAAATCGGCAGGCCTTAAGCTCACGCGGGGTCGTTATCTATTTGCACGCTAACCCAAATGAACTGTGGCATCGCACTAGAGGTGGCGAAGGGCGTCCCCTCTTACAAAAAGGTGACCCACGCCAAATTCTGACGACGCTGTATGCAGAACGCGACCCGCTTTATCGGAGTATTGCCACGCATATTATTGAAACTGGCAGACCTAGTGTTAATCAATTAGTTCATACTTTGTTGATGCAACTAGAATTAGCCCCATGAATACACTCACAGTCGAACTGGGTAAGCGCAGTTATCCTATTTATATTGGCAGCGATTTAATCCACCAAGCCTCTCTCTTTCATCCTCACCTAACGGGTGAGGATGTTTTTATTATCACCAATTCAACCGTAGCGCCACTCTATGCAGACGCGCTCAAAAAAATCCTTGAGCAGCTAAAAAAACAGGTTCGTCTTATCGTTTTACCCGATGGTGAGTCTTACAAAGATTGGACTCATTTACAAACCATTTTTGATGCGTTGCTGCAAGGTGGAGCCGATCGTGATAGTGCCATCATTGCTCTTGGTGGTGGGGTGATTGGCGACATGGCTGGTTTTGCTGCAGCAAGCTTCATGCGTGGCATTCGCTTTATTCAAGTACCAACAACGTTATTGGCTCAAGTTGATTCCTCGGTGGGCGGAAAAACTGGTATTAATCATCCGCTTGGTAAAAATATGATTGGCGCTTTTCATCAGCCCGTTGCCGTTATTGCCGATTTAAGTACCCTAAAAACATTACCTCCGCGCGAACTTTCGGCGGGTCTAGCAGAAGTTATTAAACATGGCGCTATGGCTGATATTCAGTTTCTTGCCTGGATTGAAAAAAATACGGCCGCTTTATTAGCCTGTGATCCCACTGCACTAACGCATGCAATACTGCGCTCTTGCGAAATTAAAGCCGCCATAGTTGCTGCTGATGAACGCGAAAGTAATATTCGTGCAACCTTAAATTTTGGTCATACGTTTGGTCATGCAATTGAGGCTGGTCTTGGATTTGGCAAATGGTTACATGGTGAAGCGGTTGGTTGTGGGATGGTGATGGCCGCTGATCTCTCGATGCGCCTAGGAAAAATTCAGGGGCCTGAGGTGCAACGCCTAAAGCGGCTGATTCATGCCATGGGTCTGCCTACAGAAGCGCCAAAGCTTGGGCTTGAGCGCTACTTAGAATTAATGCAGTTAGATAAGAAAACTGCAGGCGGTCAAATTCGCTATGTGGTGCTAGACCCATTGGGCGCAGCCATTATTGTGGCTGCTCCTGAGGCTCTAGTTAAAGAAACTTTATTAGCGACTGGCGCCGCTTAGTTTTAATGCAGTCCTAAAGCAACTGGTTGGCCAGCCTGCGCGCTAACAAACTGCGTTAAGTCGCTCAATAATTCTCTGCCTGTTTTATAGTCGACCCAAAGTGGTGATGTATACGTCCCAGCCCAACGATAATGAAAACCACCAGCCTTGGCTGCCACCCAAATTTCGTGCAAGGGAGGCTGGCTATTAATCACAATAACGCTACGGTCACGAAAACGAATATTAATCACATTGCCACCTTGGCGCTCGACATCCAAATCAAGATCTAAATGATCATCGGCAGCCTCCAGAGCAATCTCGAGCGAGTGTAAGAGCTGGCTGGCGAGCTGATGAAATTGTTTATCGTCAATGGGTTCGGTGGCTGCGGTATTTACTTGATGCTGCATGCTATATTCAATCATTCGTTTTAGAGACTTTCATGATAGCGATTCTTATTCGAGCCTTTAGTTTTGGCATCATAATATCCCTCATAGGATGCGGGGTAAGAGGTGCCCTATATTTGCCAAGCGTGCCAAATATTCCGCCTGTTCCTGCGCAAGCTGAGCCAAAGGGCAAGCTGTACCCTCCGCCTAGCCCAAATAGTGATGCAGATAATATGGTGACCTCACCTGAGGAAAACAAATGAGTAAGCCCAATCATCTCGATCCTTTGCCAGCCTCACAAAACTTGGCAGGGTTTTCTGAACGCGATGGCCGCTGGTTTATCGAAGAACTCCCCTTAACTCAATTAGCGGAGCAATTTGGTACACCACTTTATGTTTATAGCAAAAATGCCTTGGTCACTGCATTTACAGCTTATGAGCAGGCCTGCTTAAATACGGATGGCAAACGGCGGGCGCGAATTTTCTTTGCAGTGAAAGCGAATAGCAATCTGGCCGTCATGAATTGTTTTAAGGAGCTTGGTACAGGCTTTGATTTGGTAAGTGGCGGCGAACTAGAGCGAGCACTTGCAATTGGCGCGGATCCAGCCAGCTTAGTTTTTGCAGGCGTTGGTAAATCTGCTGCTGAAATTCGGCTGGCCCTTACGGTTGGAGTGAAATGCTTAAATGTCGAATCGATTGCTGAGCTCGAACAAATTAATCACATCGCTGCAGAATTATCTTGTCGTGCGCCAATTTCGCTGCGGGTTAATCCAGATGTCGATGCACAAACCCACCCCTATATTTCTACCGGTCTTAAAGATAACAAGTTTGGTATTGCTTATCATGAAATTCTAAAAACCTATCATGAGGCTGCGCTACTTTCGCATCTTGATGTAGTAGGAATTGATTGTCATATTGGCTCACAAATTACCGCTACTGCTCCTTATCTAGATGCACTGGATAAAGTGCTTGATTTAGTTACGCAACTTAAAAAAGAGGGTATTGGGTTGCGCCATCTGGATTTAGGTGGTGGACTTGGTATTGATTATGGCAATGAAAGCCCGCCAGCTACCACTGAGTTTACTAACGCACTTTTAGAGCGAATTGCTGAACGTGGCTTTGCTAACCTAGAAATTCTTCTCGAGCCTGGACGTTCGCTGGTCGGCAATGCCGGCGCCTTACTCACACGAGTTGAATACATCAAGTTAGGTGCGAGTAAAAACTTTTGCATTGTCGATGCGGCGATGAATGATCTACTGCGGCCTGCACTCTATAGCGCTTATCACGCTATTGTGCCGGTTCAAAAAAATGGGGCGGAGGCACAAATTTATGATGTTGTTGGCCCAGTCTGTGAATCAGGTGACTGGCTTGGAAAAGATCGTTCTTTGGCAATTAAAGCAAATGATTACTTAGCCATTTTATCGACCGGGGCCTATGGCTTTACCATGGCCTCGAATTACAATACTCGCCCTCGAGCGGCTGAAGTAATGGTTGATGGCAACCAGGCTTATGTCATCCGCGAGCGCGAAACTGTCGCTGAGTTACTCTCGAAAGAACGCCTCTTGCCGCCAAAAAAGTAGTCTATCCAGCCTTAGTGGAGTCCAGCCATGTAGTCGGTAACGGCTTTCATTTCAAGATCGGATAGTTTGACGGCAATCATATTCATTTGTACATTTTTGCGGGTGCCGTCGCGGAAATACCCCAGTTGTACCGCGTTATATTCAGCCCATTGACCGCCTAAGCGGGGATATTGTGCTGGAATACCAGCCCCATTTGGGCTATGACAAGCTGAACAAGCTGGAATACCTTTGGCAGCAATCCCGCCACGATAAATTAATTGCCCTAGCTCAAGGGTTGCTTTGTCTTGGGCCTCACCTTGGGGAGGCGCCTGTTTTACCAAATACGTTGCCAAATTGAGCATATCTTGCTCGGTCAAGGTGGCTGCCATTCCCATCATGATGGGATTAGCCCGGCTGCCATCTTTATAATTTTTTAATTGCTTGGTTAAATAAGTTCCATGTTGTGCCGCTAATTTAGGCCAAGTTGCGACTGCGCTCATGCCTTTAGGGCCATGGCATGTGATGCAGGCCACCACGCCGCGGCTGGCATCACCACTGTTATAGAGGGCTTCACCTACCGTAGCATCGCCCTTGATAGGCTTTGCCGTGATAGCTGCTGGCGCCGCAGGAGCAGCTGCCACGGCAGCCGCTGGGGCTGCTTTAGCTGGTTCATTAGCGCTGGCTACAGAGCCGCTAGCAGATAATAAGAAAATACTGCATAGGCTTAAAAAGAGCGCTTTTAAGCGGGGTAATTTGGAGATTTGGGAGCAATGAAGCATTATGTTTACCTTGGCAAAAATTCCTTAGAAGATTTGGCTGGTTATTGCCGGCCAAATCCCTCAGATCTTAATAATTTATGTGATTTTACAATAGCTTCCAGACATGTCTAAACTCTTTCAATCCCGCTTTTTTACCACGGTAAACGATTTACATTGTCTGCCCCAGGGCCCCCTGCGGGAAGTAGCCTTTGCTGGGCGCTCAAATGCCGGCAAATCTAGTGCTATTAATGTTTTATGCAATCAAAAGCGCTTGGCTTTTGCAAGTAAAACGCCTGGCCGCACTCAACATATTAATTATTTTGGCGTATTTGCGAAAGACGATTTGCTAGCTTATATCGTAGATTTGCCCGGCTATGGCTATGCCGCCGTCAATCATGAAACCCGCTATCACTGGAATAGTTTAGTCAGCGACTATTTGCAAGAACGTCCCGAACTCGTTGGCATGATTTTAATCATTGATTCACGCCGCGGTATGACTGACTTA
>CANKKB010000135.1 GCA_947482555.1 Burkholderiaceae bacterium
ATGGAATATCAAAATCTCTTTACCCAAGTTCAGGTCGTTGGACCCATTCATGAAGGCATACCTTTAGATCGGTATGAGCGACGTAATCGTATCGGTAAGCCCTTCTTATTTCATTTAATGGGGCGCATTGGTAATGCCCAAATTGGCCCGATTTATTTGGGTTGGTTGGGAATAGCCTCCTTATTTTTTGGCACCATTGCAATTCAAATCATGGGCTGGAATATGCTGGCTTCAGTGAACTGGAGTCCGATTCAATTTGTAAAGCAATTTTTTTGGTTATCTCTCGATCCGCCTAACCCCAAATATGGGTTGAAATTATTTATGCCATTAGCCGAAGGTGGTTGGTGGATGATGGCAGGCTTCTTCTTAACTGTCGCGATTCTTTTATGGTGGCTGCGTACCTATCGGCGGGCAGTCGCACTCGGCATGGGAACCCATGTGGCTTGGGGATTTTTAGCTGCCATTTGGCTCTTTTTGGTTTTAGGATTTTTACGGCCATTACTGATGGGTAGCTGGAGTGAGGGCGTGCCATTTGGTATTTTCTCGCACCTCGACTGGACAGCTGCTTTTTCTTTGCGTTATGGCAATTTGTTTTATAACCCTTTCCATATGCTTTCAATTGCATTCCTTTATGGATCAGTGCTCTTATTTGCGATGCACGCTGGCACAATTTTGGCGGTCTCACGTTTTGGCGGCGAGCGCGAAATAGAACAGATCGTCGATCGCGGTACTGCCTCAGAAAGGGCTGCTTTATTTTGGCGCTGGACAATGGGATTTAACGCCACCATGGAATCAATTCATCGATGGGCTTGGTGGTTTGCAGTACTCACACCCTTAGTTGGCGGAATCGGCATTCTATTAACTGGCACCGTGGTTGACAATTGGTATCTGTGGGCCGTTAAGCACCATGTTGCACCAACTTACCCGAACGTATTTGGTGGTATTACGGTTGATCCTGCTGCTACTTTTGTCGCGCCACCACCACCAGTGCCACAAATTCCAATGCAGGGGATGAAACCATGAAGACTATTTTTGCCAAATTTAGCCTACTATTCATTCTGTTTAGTATGCTATTGCTTGCAGGCTGTGAACGCCCGCCCATAGAAGCTGTTCAGCATGGTTATCGCGGCACTGCGATGGATGAAATATATAACCCGCGCACCTTAGCTGCGCAAGCCCCAAATAATGTGGTGCCCGCTTCTTATCCAGTGCCAGCTGATGGACCAAAGGCTGCCACTGCTTATAAAAATGTCAAAGTTTTAGGCAATTTAAGTACCGCGCAATTTACCACTTTTATGGTTTCGATGACTAGCTGGGTATCACCGCAACAAGGTTGTGCGTACTGCCACAATGTTGAAAATTTTGCCGATGATAGTAAGTACACTAAGGTTGTTGCACGGCGCATGATTCAAATGAACCAACGTATTAATAGCACCTGGCAAACCCATGTTAAGCAAACTGGCGTGACATGCTATACCTGCCACCGGGGGAATAATATTCCCCAGCAAGTGTGGTTTACCGCCCCGGAACAAAAGCAGGGTAATGGTTGGTTGGGAAATAAAAATGGCCAAAATACCCCTAGTCAATCAGTTGGGTTATCAAGTTTGCCCTATGATCCATTTACATCTTTTTTATTAAAAGACAGCATGATTGAGGTTAATGGTGATACTGCTTTACGTACTGTTAACAAGCGTAATATTAAAGATACAGAAAAGACCTTTGGTCTGATGATTCATATGTCGAAATCATTGGGCGTAAATTGCTCTTATTGTCACAACACACGCGCTATTGCCAGTTGGAAGGAGAGCCCCCCCCAGCGTGCTACGGCTTGGTATGGCATCCGTATGGCGCAAGATATTAATAATAATTTTATGGTGCCATTAACAGCAGTATTTCCAGCGCACCGTTTAGGGCCAACCGGCGATGTAGCTAAGGCAAATTGTGCGACTTGCCATCAAGGCGCTTACAAGCCGCTATATGGCGTTTCAATGCTAGCCAATTTTCCTTATTTGCGAGGCACTGACACAACTACTGCAGCGTCGATTAGCGGTGCAGCCAATACTGCGGTGAAATAGTTTTACGCTATATCGTAAAACTGCCCACACGTATGTTGAAAAAGACAGTTATTCATGATGGCGACAGACCTGTTGCCATCGTGATTGGCAGCGGTTTTGGTGGTTTAGCAGCAGCGATTCGGTTAGCACATCATGGCTATCAAGTGCGGGTTATTGAGAAACTCGATGCACCCGGTGGCAGGGCATCCGTCTTTAAAAAAGATGGATTTACTTTTGATGCTGGCCCAACGATTATTACAGCCCCATTTTTATTAGAAGAGCTTTGGGATCTATGCGGCGAAAAATTCAGTGACGATGTTGATTTACGTCTCATGGATCCGTTTTATCGGATTCGTTTTGATGATGGCACGCACTTTGACTACACCGGTAACTTAACGCAAATGCGTCAAGAGGTAGCCAAGTTTGCCCCCGAAGATTTAGTTGGCTTTGATCAGTTTCTTCAAGAGGCAGAGAAGTGCTACAAATTAGGCTTTGAAGATTTAAGTTCAGTTGCTTTCGATTCGCTGAAGGATTTGCTCGCCGCCATTCCATCGATGATTCGTATGAAAGCATGGGAAAGCATTCATACACTAGTTGCGCGGTATTTTAAAAATCCGCAGTTACGCCAGGTGATGAGTTTTCACCCCTTATTAATTGGCGGCAATCCATTTTCTGTAACAGCGGTGTATGCCTTAATTAATTCACTTGAAAGAAGGCATGGAGTTTTTTCTGCGATGGGCGGCACTGGCGCGATTATTCAAGGCTTAGTTAGACTATTGCGCGGTCAAGGCGTGGAGATTGAATGCAATACTGAAGTAAAGAAAATTGTCGTTAAAAATAAGCAAGTGACTGGCATCACTACAGCTGATGGGAGCTTTATTGCAGCTGATATTGTTGTTTCCAATGCCGATGCAGCTTGGACTTATCAAAAATTAATTGACCCTGAACACCGGCGCGTATGGACTGATAAGAAAGTGATGAATAGTAAATATTCGATGAGTTTATTCGTTTGGTATTTTGGTATCGATCGACAGTATCACGAAATTCCGCATCATATGATTTTATTGGGCAAGCGTTATAAAGAGCTATTAACGGATATTTTTAAACGCAAAATATTAGCCGACGACTTTAGTCTGTATTTGCATCGGCCTACTGCTACTGATACTTCTCTGGGCCCGATGGGTTGTGACACCTTTTATGTTTTAGCGCCGGTACCCAATTTAGATAGTGGTACCGATTGGCAAACCTTTGGTGAGATCTATCGTCAAAAAATTGCTGATTATTTAGACGCGACAGTTATGCCCGGCTTTCAATCGCACCTCAAAACCTCTTTTTGTATGACCCCCCAAGATTTTCAAGATCGCTTACTGTCAGTGAAAGGTGCAGCCTTTGGTTTTGAACCGCTCTTATTACAAAGTGCCTGGTTTAGACCTCACAATCGCAGTGAAGATGTGCGGGGACTTTTTATGGTGGGTGCTGGTACGCATCCGGGGGCAGGTATTCCTGGGGTTTTATCTTCTGCCAAGGCCTTGATATCGGTTGTTCCAAAAGCGGTATATCAACAGCCCAAAGTTATGCAGCCCTTAAGGGAGAGCTTGGTATGAGTCAATTTCGTAAAGACGTGGCCCAGTGTACTGAAACGATGCGGGTTGGCTCAAAATCTTTTTTTGCTGCCTCACGTCTTTTACCCAAACGCGTGCGTGATCCCGCCATCGCACTCTATGCCTTTTGTCGTCTGACTGATGATATTGCCGATGCTATCGATGCAAAACCGGATGCCATCGTGGAATTATTTAGTCGCTTAGAACGAATTTATCAAGGTAAGCCTGATTATCAACCTGCTGATCGGGCCTTAGCTGAGGTAGTCCGTTATTACGATATTCCCCAAGAATTATTGCGGGCACTAATTGAGGGTTATGAATGGGACAGTCAGCATCGCCAGTACGTGACTTTAGATGCCTTATTAGATTATTGCGCGCGTGTTGCTGGTTCAGTCGGAGCAATGATGTGCCTGATGATGGGCAAGCGTGACCCAGCAACTTTAGCCCGAGCTTGTGATCTTGGTTTGGCAATGCAACTCACAAATATTGCGCGCGATATAGGTGAGGATGCGATGAATGGCCGCTTATATTTGCCGCGTAGTTGGCTAGTGGAGGAGGGTATTGATCCCGACCAGTGGTTGAAAGATCCTCACTTTAATCCAGCAATTGCTCGCGTAGTCGAGCGCTTATTAAAGCAAGCCGATGCGCTGTACGATCAAGCTGAATTTGGTATTACCGATCTACCCTGGGATTGCCGTCCAGCAATTCAAGCAGCGCGTTTAATTTATGCTGAAATTGGCCGTCAAATTGAACAAAATCAGCTGAATTCAATCGCTGTACGTGCGATTGTTTCTAGCCAAAAGAAAATTCACTTATTAAGTCGTGCGATGCTAGTAACCGCTAAACGGAATTGGAGCAAACGCTTAATTCCAGCACATCAATCAATTCAATATCTCATCCAAGCAGTTGTTCAAGCGCCACATCAACCCCATTATGGTGGTTCAATTCATGCCCGTATCGTTTGGGTAGTAAATTTATTAGAGCGGGTTGAAATGCGCCGCCGCGAGCAAGCTAAAGCGCCTGTTGAAGCACAAAAAATTGCTGCCTAGTTTTTAACGCACCCGTGGCATTCGCCAAGCTAGCATCCATTGCACAATTGGGGAGGCGAAGCGAGGCACGTTGAGGGTTTCATGAAATGAAATCACTGACTCGCCCAATAACTCGGAAGATAAAATCGAGCGCGCATAAAACGGCGTATCTTCTAGGGTTTGGATTAATTTTAATGAAGACTGATCGGCATTACGCATCTGCCGTTGAATTCGCCAAGCGGTTTGGGGTAGAGTTTGCCGTGGGGGTGGATTAAAGGGTTCGATACGACCGTCCGGGTGGAATAGCAGAGCGTGTAATTTTTCAAGCCCATTTTTTTGGCGTACATCATAAATGACAGCAGTGCGTTTGTTGCTTAATTCAGCACGTGACCAATCCCACTCATGAAAATCTGGCGCTAGAGGGCCATCTCCCTCATTGGAATCTAAATACCCATTGCCTTGCCAATGTAAATCAGGCTTACTTAGTTCAACCTGAACGCGTGCTCTTGGAGCAAGTGGGCCCCAGCGATGACGCCCTTGATCATCAAGGGCAGTTGAAAAATTAAATAGTTGCTCTGGATAGACTCGTACTGTGCCACGAACAGCTTGACCAAATGGCACTGCTCGCTCTTTGATTTCA